>JBMNUW010000253.1:0-2562 GCA_050946475.1 Prevotella sp. | reverse complement strand
CAACTAAGAATAAGTAAGAAAAAACGCTGCTATCGTCTAATGACGGACAATAGCAGCGTTTTTTTTATTTCTCCAGCAGATGCTGAGCCATGTGGGCTGCAGCTCTTCTTCCGTCACCCATAGCGAGAATGACAGTAGCACCGCCACGTACGATGTCTCCACCTGCATAGATGTCAGGTTGTGAGCTCTGCATCTCCTCGTTCACTACGATGGTATTCTTACGGCCCAATTCCAGACCTTGAACCGACTTGGGTACAAGCGGATTAGGCGATACACCGATGGCCACAATCACTTGATCGCACTCCAAGGTGACAGTCTCTCCAGTTGTTATGGGGCGACGGCGACCGCTCTCGTCGGGTTCGCCAAGTTTCATTACGTCGAGCACCGCAGCCTTCACCCGTCCGTTCTCGTCGGCGAGATATTCTTTCGGATTGTGAAGTGTCAGGAAATGGATGCCTTCTTCCTTGGCATGCTTCACCTCCTCAAGTCGGGCAGGCATCTCTGCCTCCGACCTGCGATAGACCAAAGTCACATCGGCACCCAGTCGTTTCGCGGTTCGGCAGGAATCCATGGCTGTGTTACCGCCGCCTACAACAATCACTTTCTTGCCGATGTTGATAGGAGTATCAGTAGATGGATTGGCAGCATCCATGAGATTTACACGCGTGAGATATTCATTGCTGGATAGAATATTGATGAGGTTCTCGCCGGGAATACCCATGAAGTTAGGCAAGCCGGCACCCGAACCTACGAAAATACCTTTGAAGCCATTATCTTCCAATTGCTTAATAGAAAGAGTCTTGCCGATGATGACATCTGTCTGGAAATGTACGCCCATCTTCCGCAAGTTCTCAATCTCCACGTCAACGATTCTGTTGGGCAGACGGAATTCAGGAATGCCGTATTTCAGCACACCGCCTATTTCATGCAAAGCCTCGAAAACATACACCTCGAAACCACGCTTGGCCATGTCGCCGGCGAAACTCAATCCCGAAGGACCGGAACCGACGGCAGCAACCTTGATGCCGTTGCTGGGTGCCATTTCAGGCAGAGTTGCCTTACCGCTCTCGCGCTCATAGTCAGCTGCGAAACGTTCCAGATAACCGATGGCAACGGCGGGCTCTCCCATCTTCAAATGAATGCAGCGACTCTCACACTGCTTCTCCTGAGGACAGACACGACCGCACACAGCAGGCAGTGCCGATGTGTCTTTCAGCACCCTTGCAGCGGCGAGCACCTCGCCACGCTCGATATTTTTGATGAAAGAAGGAATGTTGATGTTCACCGGACAGCCTTCCACACAAGTGGGCTTGCCACAGTCCAGGCATCGACGAGCTTCTTGCATGGCCATCGGACGGGTCAGTCCCTTGTTGACCTCCTCTGTACGGGTCTTGGCTCTGTAAACCGGGTCTAATTCGGGCATTTTCACCCGCTCTATGGCACGGCGTTCCTTCGGAGAAAGACTGCTGCGGAGTTCCTTGCGCCATTCGGCGTTACGGTCGGTCAACACCGACATCGGGTCGTCGGCATGTTGTTCGGCTTCCGAGGACTTAGGAGAAGCGACCTCCTTACCGGCAGATTCAACTTGCGTAGTCTGTCCCGCATGAGCCATATAATTTTCCATTTCCTCATGCTCCACGTTCTTGAAGGTTCCCATCCGCTTGAACATCTCGTCCCAGTCCACTAAGTCGCCGTCGAACTCAGGACCGTCAATGCAGACGAATTTCGTTTTTCCGCCAATGGTAAGACGACAGGCTCCGCACATACCGGTTCCGTCCACCATAATAGTGTTCAGACTCACATCATTTGGAACATGATATTTCTTAGCCAGTAGAGAGCAAAACTTCATCATAATGGGAGGGCCGATGGCAAGCACCTTGTCCACGTGCTCGCGCTTCAGCACCTTCTCCATGCCCACGGTGACAACGCCCTTCTCACCCCATGAACCGTCGTCGGTCATGATGATGAGCTCATCGGAATATTTCTTCACGTCGTCCGTCATGATAACAAGCTCACGCGTACGACCTGCCAACACGGAGATCACTCTATTGCCGGCCTTCTTGAGTGCCGTCAGAATAGGCAAGATAGCGGCAATACCGATGCCTCCGCCCGCGCAGAGCACCGTACCGTATTTCTCAATCTTCGAAGGATTGCCAAGAGGTCCCACGATGTCGGCTACGGAATCACCAACGTTGAGGCGACAGAATTTTGTCGACGACAGTCCCACCTCCTGAATGACCAGCGTCAGAGTACCACGTTCCGGGTCGCTTTTGGCGATAGTGTAAGGAACGCGTTCACTCTGTTTGTCAACGCGGACAATGATGAAATTGCCAGGACGGCAGCTTCTCGCTATCAACGGTGCTTCCACCTCAAAGCAGAAGACTTTCTCTGAGAATTGCTCTTTACTGATAATCTTATTCATAATGTTAGTAATATGTTATTCCATACAATGCAAAGGTAACAATTTATTCGAACAAACTTGTAATTAGTAAGAATAAATCTGCCATCCACTTTCATTTTCTTACATTATGAGTGAAATTAAGCTAAAGGAAAAGAGATTTA
>JBMNUW010000252.1:0-2591 GCA_050946475.1 Prevotella sp. | reverse complement strand
CAGATACCTGTCTGGAACAACAACGCGGAGAAGAACATGGTGAACTGTCTGACCGAAGGCAACTCCAAGGAACTGCTCATCGGCACCTACGGCTCCGGACTCTTCCGCTATGACCTCAGTACCAAAAAACTGAGCAAGGTAAAGGGACTGCCGTGCAATGAACTATGCTGCATGGTGAAAGACCGGCGGGGCAATGTCTGGATTTCCACCATGAAAGGCATCTGCAAATACAATGTCGACGATGACAATGTGGTAGCCTATTTCGCCTCTGACGGCATAGGCGGCAACCAGTTCAACATGCGTGCCGCCTGCGCTTTGCCCAACGGTGACATCGCCTTTGGCGGCACGCACGGCATCACCATTTTCAATCCCGAGGAAAGGCTGGCGGAACATCCCGTAAGAATCTGTTTCGAGGACCTGAAGGTAAACAACCATCTCGTGAGAACGGAGTTGGGAAAGCCCGGCACCATCAATCTGCCTCACAATGCCACCAGCTTTTCAGTGTCGTTTGCGCCATTGGACTATAAGGCAAACAAATATCACTGTCTGTATCAGTTGGAAGGCTACAGCGACGACTGGATAGACATTGGAGAGCACCGCGACATCTTCTTCTCCAATCTCCCCGCAGGAAAATACAAGTTGAAAGTCAGAGCTTCGAGCGACGACGAATCGGTGGCTATCAGTGAACAGCAGCTCTCCATCAGGTTGCTGCCTTCACTATGGGCAACTTGGTGGATGCGACTCATCTACCTTATTATTATAGGTGGGGCGCTTGGCTTGCTTCTCAGCAACCGACTCAGACTGGCAAGGGAGAAAAAAGAAGCTGAACGGCTTGAACAGGAAAAGCGACATGAACAGATGGCAAATCGCATCAACATGAGCTTCTTCGCCAACATCAGTCACGAATTCCGCACACCTCTCACCATGATGGTAGGTCCTATCAAAGAACTTGGCAAGCACCAGAATATGTCCAGTCACGACCACCAACTCATCGACACCATCGAATGGGCTGTCAACCGAATGCTTCGGCTTGTGAACCAGCTACTTGACTTTAACAAGCTGGAGAACGACGCATTGCCTCTGAAGGTACAGAACCGGGATGTCATCAAACTGTTCAAGGACACCATAGAGATTCACCATATCGGCATCGCTGAGAAGGACATCCATCTGAAAGAGCACGGCATTGAAGACCACTTCTATGCGCCCATTGACCCCGACAAGTTTGACAAGGTGATAACCAACCTCATGTCGAATGCCCTGAAATACACGCCAAAGAACGGTGAGATATCGTGCAGTTTCGACGTGGACCAGCAATGGATAATCATCACTGTGTCTGACAATGGCATCAGCATACCAGAGGACAAGTTGGAGAAAATTTTCGAGCGACACTATCAAGTAGAGAACCATAAGAACTACGGCACCGGTATCGGACTCTACTTTGCCCGCAAGCTGATGGAACTGCATCATGGCAGCATCTATGCCGAGAACATTCCTACTGGCGGAGTGAAGTTCACCGTGAAGTTTCCAGCAACCGATGTTTACAGTCCTTCCGAGCATGATGTGGCTCCAGAGACCGACCAACAACAAGCCTATCCGTTGTCAAACACCGTAAAGGGCGACCTGCAGACAATGTCAGTGGAGACCGGCGGAAAGGAAACAGAAAACAACAATGAGAAGAAGACCGTGCTCATTGTGGACGATGAACCCGGCATAGTGAACTACCTGCGCATTCTCCTGCAGGACAGCTACAACATCCTACATGCCTACGATGCCGACACAGCCTTCAAACTGGCTTCCGAAGAAGAGCCCGACATCATTCTCAGCGACGTGGCAATGCCCCACAAAGACGGTTTCCAACTGTGCAGGCAACTGAAAACAGAGCTCTCCACATCGCATATCCCCGTGATTCTCGTCACTGCCAAAACCACGACTGACGAACAGATAGAAGGACTCAACGTGGGAGCCGAGGCGTATGTCACCAAGCCCTTCGACCCCGACTACCTGAAAGCGATGATCAAGACGCAACTCGCCAACCGTGACCGCCTGCGCAGCCTGCTCACCAACAACACTACGGTGGCGAAGGTAGAAGAGCAGGCTCCACAGCAACTCAACGAGCAGGATAAGGCTTTCCTGGACGAGCTGTACTCGCTGATGGAAAGCGAACTGAGCAACGACGAACTGAACATCAACACCATCACCAGCAAGCTCTTTGTCTCACGAAGTAAGCTCTACTATAAAATAAAAGCTCTCACCGGCGAGAAACCCAATGAGTTCTTCAAGAAATACAAACTCAATCGGGCTGCCGAACTGCTGCGTGAGGGGAAATACAATGTATCTGAAGTGAGCGCCCTGACAGGTTTCAGCAGCCTTACTGTCTTCTCACGCAACTTCAAGGCTCACTTCGGCATGACGCCTACCGATTATCTCAAGCGGCATTGACATTCGACGATTTGTGGAAATAGTCAACGATTTGTGGAAATATGGTGGCACCCCTATTCGCATAAAGTAATTTCTATTTAACTTTGCGTCAAGAACTAAAACCGCATTTCCGCAATGAAAAAGAAATTATCCGCCGTATTGGTGGTCCTCGC
>JBMNUW010000251.1:0-2599 GCA_050946475.1 Prevotella sp. | reverse complement strand
TTAGAGTTGTATTCCATGATAGATAGTTTTTCGCGTTGTCTTCCCATTCCGCGAATGAAAAAATGATATAGACCGGGAGACATGCCCTTTTCTGGGCTTGGCCAAAGTTCCAATGAAAAGATAATTAAATCTTTATAATTGCAAATATAGGTAAAAATATTATAGTCAACAAAACTTTTGAGTTGATATTTTTATCGGTCATAAAATTTTAATAATATTGTCAGGAAAGACTATAATATAAACCCAAAATTTTGGCAGACGGTAGAGTCCATACCTGGAGAGTAGTTTTATTTCGAATTTACATAAGAAGGTACTATTAGGTCTGTAATTTATAGTATAACGTGAGCTCGACAAATTTTAAAAAGCGAAAGTTGCTAAAACCTCCTTTCATGCCCATGTTTTTACAGCCTTGACTTTTCAGCATTGCCAGCACCCGTTCCCTTATACTTGCTTTTGCCTGTATTGTTGAAATTGTAGGATACAGATACCCAGATGCTTCTTGTGTAATTGTATGAATCTTTCGTAATAGTAGCCACACTATAATAACCCGTCTACTGCTCCCGTAGCTGTTTGAACAGGTCATTGGCATACAGCGATACGGTTAAGGATTTATTCAAAAAGTCTTGTTGCAATCGGAGGTTGGCCGTAAACGAATGTTTTGTTCTTGTGAACCCCTCGTCATAACCTGAATTGTATCTAAAATGGAGCATAGCCTTAGTGTTGTTGCCTATCTCAAACCAGTTGCGGAAATCTATTTTCCATAGTGGTTTGTTCAAGTCCATCGACACCCCATAAGGCTTTGCATCAAAGATTTGTTGCCAGTAGCCTAACAGAAGTGTAGGCTTATAGAATCCAAATTTAGGTGACAGCGTAAGGGAAGCGTTGAACGACTGCTGCTTGTCGAAATTCTTCTGACGCCAGATGACAATCTCCGAGCCTTCCTGATATATAACACGGGATTCACAATTGTAAGAAAGCCAGCCCAACTCTTTCATGCCCTTAACCAGAGAGCAGATTTCTGTGGTTATAGAGGGAAATATATAAGGAAAATTTTGCCAATGAAGGAAATATCACTGTCTTTGCGAAAAATGTCGGAACGAAAAATATCGCAATATGGAAAATTCAGGATCAGTTTCTAAACTTGGGTTTTTAACAAAGTGCTATTGATTCAGGAGTAAAGTTGCTTTACCCGATAGAGATAGAACTTGAGGTCATTGACACCTCTGAACTCAGCTCTGAAGTTCTTGAGCTTGCAGTTGAATGATTCAGCACTGGCATTGGTGCTTTCGTTGTTGAAATAGTTGAGGATCCTTTCATAGTGGTTTTTGAACGTCTTGATGACGGTGTCGAACTCATCAAGATGCCACCTCTCAATGTCATTGAACCAGAGGGCCAGTTTGGGCCTGGTCACATCTTTGTCATTGTAGTCGCTGTAGATCTTTCCGAGCCTCAGGGCGAGGTAATAGAACGCCTTCATGTCCGGCATCCTCTCGAAGAGGATTTCTGCCCTTTCCCTCTGTGTCTGCGACCATTCCCCGGGCTTTCTGACAAGCAGACGGGCGCAGCGCGCCATCAGCTGTCTCATCGTCTCTCCGTTGGGAAAGATCTCCGGCGAATACCTCAGACTCTGTGTCCTGTACAGGTCCCTCAGCCTGTTGCCCTCGGCCATCATCTCCCATCTGTGCTTGATGCGGAGTTCCTGCAGGGCGTAGTACATCAGCTTCTGCACATGGAAACGGTCGACTATCTGCTCGGCGTTATGGAAGCATCTCCTTGCGATGTTGTACATGGAGTTGGACATGTCCATCGTAATAGACTTGACCTGGGCACGCTTCCCTGCCGGCAGGCGCCGGAGCTTCTGTATGACATAGTCCGACTGCACGCCCCTGACCATGGCCACCAGCGTTCCCTTGCCGCCGTGCCCGTCCTTGTTCGTCACTACGGTGTACAGCTCACCGTTGCTCAGGGACGTCTCGTCAATGGCTAGATGGGGGCCGACATTGTCACGGAAGAGAATGAAATCCCCGGCATGCGCCTTCTGGTTCCACTGATGGAAGCCGCTCAGGTGGTTCTTGTAATAGTCGTTGAGCCTGCCGTAGTCCATGCGGACGAACTCGGCAACGCTCTTGATGCTCACCGCATGACTGTCAAGGTAATTCTTTTAAAAAAGCACCGAACTCGGCGGTAATCCTCGTTCCGTGAGCTACGACGTTCCAGTCCCTGCTGTAGGACTTCCCCGTCAGCTTGTCCTTCCAATGGCGGCGAGTCACACGCAGATAGACCGTGTGGTCGCGGACGGGAAAGTCCGTTATCGTTATCGGCTTGTGGAAGCCTTTCGAGACTAACGGAAGATCCGACAGCTCTTCTGGCTTGATATCCTTCCCAACAAGACAGATCATGTAGTACTCGCCCATGTCCGAAGCTTCCGTAATGTCAAAGTAGTCTAGCATACCCTTCGGAAGAAACAGGGACAGGACATCCTTGTAGTCTATAGTCGGTGTCTTTCTCATTTTGTTGGGTTGAATGGGTTGATGGTGCAGGATAATTGATTTCACTCAAATTGTTAAAAAACCAATAATATTATTTGATCCAATGAAGT
>JBMNUW010000250.1:0-2602 GCA_050946475.1 Prevotella sp. | reverse complement strand
CATGCCTGCATCTAACAGGTCGAAGAAATTGCCGTATGCCCGTTGGTTGTCTATGAATTCGTTCTTGTCCATTCCTCTGAACCTTGCCATCTGAATGGTGAACTGAGGATAATACCCTTTTTCGTTCTTCGTGAAAAGCACTGCAGCAGCATTGTTAGGCTGATCGTCAGAAGAAAGCAACTGAAGTTTGCCAAGGACACTTTTCAGCGGCTCTGTGAGAACAGAGTCCGGGACACGGCCACCCTCAGCACCCAAGCGCAAAGCTCCGCGAATGCGGTCTTCGTTGAGGTCTGCAATGCCTAACCCGTCAGACTCTCTACGCTCCCACGCATAGAAGTTAGGATGATGGGCACGTAACCGCTCCTCAAATAACTTGCGCGGCATCTGTTTCGTCGTGCTTTCTACCCGGTAGTATGGCTTACCATCGTATGTATAGGGTTCGTGTCCCCATACAAAAGCATCGAAATAGATGGCAATCAACTTCTTTCCATCGCTGCCGGGAACATCATAGTAGCGGACCTTCGCCTCTACAGCCGGTTCAAGGCCGCTCAACGCCTGAGATATTTCACGCTGAGTGTTGTCATTGACATCTTGACCGAGTATTCTTCGTGATGTCGGCGTCACGCCAAAGATAAGCCAACCGCCATCAGTATTGAGAAATGCGCATGCCGTGTGCATGGCGTCTTTCAACTCACCGGTGGTCTTTTTAAGCTCCAAAGTGATGGACTCGTCCTTGTCTATCAGTTTTCGTATATCCTAGATAGTCATAATCTTTCTTTTATGGGTGTAAAATTACGAAAATTAATCAGCAATCTTCTTCATGGACAATATTTTTTGAAGTTCGTCCACTGACAATATTGCCAACTGCTCCATCAACTGTTCCTTTTGGCTTTTCTTTTTGTAGTCCAGGTTCAACAATAAGGAGTTGTACTCCATCTGCTTCTCCAAGGGATAATGCTCGATGTAGAGCTCGGTTACAGAATTATTGCTGCTTGCATGCCCCATGCTTTCAGAGATATAGTTGATATCAACGCCGGCATTACGAAGATTGGTTGCAAAAGAGTGCCGACACCAAGTCCCTGACGGACGCACCTCCCAATGCAACACTTCGTCGCATATTCTTATAACTCTGTCCTGCACGTTAGAATTCTCAGCAGATGTGCGCACTCGCCGCTCAATCTTGCTGGTCGCTCCATTGAGAATAAAGGGAAACACAAGTGCATCACGTTCTGGCTTGGCTGCAATCTCGTCAAGAACTCGCTGTAGGGGTGGAATAATCGGAATAATAACCTCAGAACCACCTTCGCTTCTGTCGGTTGTCTTGATGCGACGGAATTTGAATGCCTTACGTTCGGTGTCAAAGTAATACTGAGAGTATCTGAGCTCGCTAGCATCAACAAGATTGAAACCATTGCACAAATATTGAACGAGGAACAACCCTAATGACCAATGTGCTTTCTCAGTATACTTCTTGGTCCAAGTCTCAGGATAGCTTTTGTTGATGAACACATTATATAATTGAGTCATCTGGTCAACGGTGAGGTAACGCTCTCTTCTGCGATTGCCTGTAGGGATAGTCACAAGGTCCTTCTTGCGGATGTTGGAGAAGGGGTATACCTGGTTGACGAGATAGCCATTCTTCACGCACTCGTTCCATATAACACGACATGTACGAAGATAGATGCCACGCGTAGTATCACTTAGCTTGCCGACAACATTGCCGTCCTTGTCCTTTACGCCATTTTTCATGCCGTCGTTCCAATACTCCAATTCTTCCTTGCCAATCTGGAAGCCTTTGATCGGCTTGTTCCACATTATTTTCTTGAACGACTTCAAGGCACACTCATACGACTCGCCAGTAGTATAACGGGCACCGTCATTCTCTGTCTTCAGTTTGTTGATGATGTTCTCCCATATCCCAATGAACGAAGCATTGTCATCAGTGCCGACACCTGTTATTACGGAGCGAATCCTTTCAAGTGTCAGGTCCTTACCAAGCCGCTCGATGGTGCTGCGGTAGTTCTCAAAGAGGTTATCGAACTCCACCTTCTTGGGATAGAGTTCTGAACGGACAGACTTTGCGTTCAGATTGCATATCTTTGAGAAGTCTTCTTCCGTGTATTCACCTTCAACGTAGTTATACCAAGATTTGCGGTTGATGGTATAGCGCATAGCAACAGGAAACGTATCCTTGCCTTTCTTAGGATGACGTTTGTCAAGAATTAATGAAAAAGTACAGCAGCCGTAGCGTGCCGTCTTGTAGGTCGTGTTGGGTTTCTGTATTTCCATAATCCGGAGGTATTTTGTTGAAAATCGGGAAAACAATGGGAAAACACGCACTCAAATTTTCTTCAGAAACCCAGTGTTTATCGTGGGAAAACGGGAAAACAATGGGAAAACAAAGTCATTTTGATACGGGGTATCACCACGTTTCTTTAACAATCACAAAATTACTAAATAATTGATTGTCAACCAAATAAAAATTAGAGAAAATCACGAAAAATCATTCTCTCAGATTCATAATCCGGAGGTCGTGGGTTCGGGTCCCACCCCCGCTACTTTGAAAATCAAGGAGTTACGGAGATTTCCGCAACTCCTTTTT
>JBMNUW010000249.1:0-2663 GCA_050946475.1 Prevotella sp. | reverse complement strand
CGTTATTCAATTTTACGAAAGTCTGCTGAGCAGCCTGTGCTGACGCATTGATGTTGTTCATCATAAGAAGAAATATTATTAAGAAAAATGTTTTTGTTATCATCCATGACTGTTTTTTCAGTTCCGCAAAGAATGAACTGTCTATAGCATGACTGTATTCAAATGTTGTTTTCATTGTTGTTGCTTATTAAATTAACTGTTGCAAAGTTACTGTATATTGTGCGGTGATGACTGACACAAAAGATAGGACAAATGTCACATAATTCTGAAAATGCGACTTATCACTCATTATCGATATTTACAATTTTATATTGTTGCTTTCCGACCCCCATCTTTTCAAGACAATCGAGAAGGTATTCACCCTTGCGCTCCTCAATGCGTTTCACCAAATGATAGTTATTGGGTGCTTTCTTCACCAAGTCTACACTTGCACGGTCGAGCGCTACAGGATCGTCAGAGGCTAAAATACCGATGTCCGCCATCTCTGCCTTGTGAGGATGTCCGTCGCAGTCGCAATCGATGGAGAGGTTGTTCAGTACATTGATATAGATAATGTGCCCCTTCATATAATCAATAACTGCCTTTGAATAGTCAGCGACATTCTCAAGAAAAGGCTCGCCAGAAAGAAAACTTCCATCACCGGAGGCACCGTGGTGGACGAGCATTTTACCATGGCGTGACGCAATACCAATAGCCATGTTCTTAAAGGTTCCGCCGAATCCTGCCATAGCGTGTCCCTTGAAATGGGCTAAGCTAATCATCCAGTCATATTTTTTCAGACCTGCACCAAGTTCCGCCTCCTTGAAATGGAAACCGCCAACAACGGGAGCCATCATACTGCTATCGGCGTCGATGATGTCAATAGGAGCGTAGGTGAAGCCGTGGTCATGAGCCAACTGAATGTGACTGTCAGTAGTAGCTCTTGGTCCCCAGTAAACATTTGTTTCTATGAAGGTACCGTTGACTTCCTCTACCAATGGTCTTACGAGTTCTGGACGGAGATAATTATCGTTGCCCTTTTCACCGAAGTGTAATTTTATAGCCACCTTACCCGAAGGATGGTGACCCAACCGATGATAAATTTTCATCAGGTTCTCCGGTGTTATTTCTTTTGTGAAATAAACTGTTGATTGTGCCATAGTTGTCAGATAAAATAAAGATGTCAGAATTATCAAGATTGTCCTTCTCATTTTACATTCCTTTCCGTTTCCGGTGTTGACACCGTATTATCAATCTGCTCATTCTGCACAGTCTCAGACACGGTGTTGTCATTGTGCGTGGTTTTTATGTTGCCATACAGCAACATTGCAAAGAGAAAAGTGGTTGCCACAAGGGCTTTGAATGTACTATTCATAATTCTATTCCTTTTATGTTTTATTTTCTGCTGCAAAGTTACTGCGAATCAAGAGGATAGATGTTACACGTAGAGAAGCGGAAATTGCACAAATTACCGAATCTCATCTTTTCAATGCCGAAGGTGCAGGTGTGATGAACAAATGCAAGACATAGTTAGGAATTCACCTTAGCCCGACTGTTGGAAACTACAAGAGCACCGAGGATGACCAAGATGGCAGCAACAGGCTTCTCCCATGTGAGAGTGTCCTGTCCTACACAGATAGCGGCTGCGGAGGCAACAACAGGTTGGAGATTCATGTAAACACTTACCGTGGTGGCACGTAGGTATTTCATACCAAAGGGCATTAGGAAGTAGCCAACAGATGTAGCAAGTACGATGACAAAACCGAGTTCCATAAGTCCTTGCCAATTAATTGCCGAAGTGAAAATTCGCTGTTGGTCAAATTCATTCAGTCCCATTGGCACAAGAATAAGTGAGGTGAAGAGGAACATCCATTTCATCTGTGTCACCGCGGAGTATTTCTGAGACACAGATCGCATGACAATTAAATATATAGAATAGGCAGTGATACTGATGACCGCAAGCACGATACCCCAGAGGTTGTTGCGTCCAGCCGCAGAAGTATTGTCTATTTTAAGAACCAGCAATCCTGCTCCAGCTATACCTAAACAGACGCCCAACACTTTCTGACGGGTGATGGGCTCATTTAATAACAAGGCTGCAAGCAGCATTACCACCATAGGACTCATGGCAAGGATGAGGGAAAAATAAACCGGTGTGGTGTATTGCAGGCTCAAGGCTGTAAGGAACTGAGAGACGACGAATCCCATGATGCCACCTATGGCAATTATGAGGAGGTCCTTCGGAGCTACGTGCTCACGTGGAATAAACATTGAAACAATCCAAAAGAGAATAAGTGCGAACAGCGCACGACTTGCCATCAATCCCATAGGTGTCATCCAGTTGCTCAGCAGGGCTTTCATAATTGGGATGTTAAGACCGAAAATAATGTTTGAAATGAATACTGCCGTATGGCCTTTTAGTTTATTACTTGTCATAATATATATTGATATATAAATTTCGGGTCCAAAAGTACAAAAGTCCTATTGCGTGCGAGATACACAAATTTCTTTATCATTTGCACATTTCACAGAAATTTCCATCTATGCTTACAGCTATTTTATTAGTCATTGGCTGTTTCTGTAAAAAGTGTCATTTCTTCGGTAATTCTTGTTATCTGTCTATCGTATGAAGTAGCTAATTTTGCATCGTGGAATTAAAAAATGAAGAAAATGGATAGAGGTAT
>JBMNUW010000248.1:0-2670 GCA_050946475.1 Prevotella sp. | reverse complement strand
CCAGGAAGCTATATCCTTCATGCTCGCACTATCAACGGTAACAAAACTACTAACGAGACCACGATGACTATCACTATTCGACAGCCTTGGTGGAATAGCTGGTGGGCATGGATGCTCTACATAATTATAATATCCACTGTTGCAACTGTAATCATCCGGCAGTGGCTCCGCAACTTCAACATCCGTCAGAAAATGCGGCTTCAAGAACAAATGATAGAAATGCGACTCGACTTCTTCACCCAGATCACTCATGAATTCCGCACGCCCCTATACATTATCTCCAGTTGCATAGACCATTTTTCCCATCCTTCCACAAGTACCTCCATATCATCACAAGGTGCTGTCATGCAGACAGCTCAGCGCGCTACCCGTCACTTACTTCGACTTGTAAGTCAACTCATGGAATTTCGCCGCCTCAAAGCCCAGCAGACTCGTCTTGCCGTTGAACCTACCGACGTAGTTCTGCTCGTACGCCAACTATGCGACGACTTTCGCACCATGGCCCAAAAGCGACGCATATCTCTTACCTTCCTGCCAGGCGAGCCGTCACTAACCTTGCCTGTCGACACTCGATTAGTTGAAGCTATAACCTACAACTTGATATCCAACGCCGTAAAGTACACTCCCGAAGGCGGCTCCGTCCTCGTTACGCTTCATAGAACAGGCGATATGCTGAAATTAATTGTCGACGATAGCGGTCCAGGCATCAGTACTGAACAACAAGACGTACTCTTCGAACCTTTTATGCGTGGCAAAGTATCGACTGGTGGAATGGGTATAGGTCTCTACAATGCCCACGCAATGGCCAAGGTTCATCATGGCGACCTGCGCTATGAACCCTCCGAGAAACTATGTGGTGCCAGCTTTGTTCTTACCCTGCCTGCAAACTCAGCCGCCTACACATCCGAAGAACAAGCCAAGCCGTCGACTTTCGTGACCACCACTAGCGAGCAACAGCGTCAGTCCGAAGCCATCATACAAGAAATGCAACCCGAAGCGCTCAACGATGTAGAAATAGCTGTTGTCGAAGATGATGTCGATATGATGCAACTCATCAAGACTGAAATGAGCGCATTCTTTCATATTGTCACCTATAGCAACGGAAAACAAGCTCTCGACGACATCATCAGCCGGCCACCAGAGCTTATTATCTGTGACGTGATGCTGCCAGGGTATGACGGATACGAAATTACACGACAACTTCGCAGCCACGCAGAATTGAGCGAGACACCCATCATACTTCTTACGGCACTTGATGATGAAAGTCATCAGCTCAAAGGTTATCAAGCAGGAGCCGATGACTACATGATAAAGCCCGTCAATTTCCGACTACTTCAGGCACGTGCCATCCAGCTCATCACCTGGGCTCGCCGACGCAAAGCTCAGAAAGCGCAATTATTATCAGTTATCCCGACTTCTCATACCGAAACCACACCACTATCCACCACTGACTCTACAAGTCCTCTCATTACTACTGCTGCCGACAAACGATTCCACCAGCAACTCGATGCCATCATCTCCGTCCATATCAATGACCCCAGCCTGACTGTTGACAAATTAGCCGAGATGATGATGATGGGCCACACTAAGTTCTACGGCAAGGTTCACCAGGTAACCGGCGTATCGCCCAATCAATATCTCTTGAGATGTCGAATGGAACACGCTGCCGAATTACTCATCAAAGGTGACAAGACCGTATCAGAGGTTGCATACAGTGTAGGATTCAAAGACCCTAGTTATTTCAACAAAGTCTTCAAGAAACATTTTGGTACCACTGCCAACAAGTATTCCAAAGCCAAAACGTAGCAATTTACCGCTTTCCGTAGGATAATAGGCTATCAGACATGGGAGTTTACATAACTTTGCAGCATTGTCAATCTTTAAACCAATCACAATGACACGACCGTTAATTCTTTTATTTCTCCTGCTGGTAGCCACACTCCATTCAACTGCCCAAATTCGTCTTCCGGGATATCGTCAGGCAGATGTTGACCACCGTCTTTACGCACGTTGGAAAGCAAGGTGGATATCGCTCAAGGGTGAGCCTGGAAATGTTTATGGCGTCTACCACTTTCGCAAGACATTTACCCTCGAAAGTAAGCCCCGGCGATTCATCGTCCATGTTTCGGCCGATAATCGCTACAAGCTCTACTGTAATGGCCGGCGAGTAAGTCTCGGCCCAGCGCGTTGCGACACCTACAACTGGAACTTTGAAACCGTAGACCTGGCTCCCTATCTATCCGCAGGGCGCAATGTGCTCGCCGCCGAAGTTTGGAACTTCGCCGACCTGCGTCCCGCCGCACAGATGACGCTCGGACAGACAGGATTCCTACTCCAGGGCAATACAGAAAACGAAGACCTTGTCAACACTGACACATCCTGGTGCGCCATTCGTAACGATGCCTACAAGCCTTGGCAAGGACCTCGCGTGGTAAGTACCTATTTCTCAGGTCCTGGTGAATACATCGACGGTTCGCGCTATCCCTGGGGATGGCAACAACCCGATTACGACGACTCCGCATGGAAACCAGTATCCACGGCACTGACAGGTGCCATGAAAGACACTCGTAACTATCGTGGACGCATGCTTGTGCCTCGCCCTATACCGCCCATGGAGAGTACACTCCAGCGATTTGCCACCATTCGAATCGCCGAGGGTGCAAAGGTTAA
>JBMNUW010000247.1:0-2677 GCA_050946475.1 Prevotella sp. | reverse complement strand
ACAAAGATTTGCAACTTGTTTTAAGGTCCCTTATAAATATACAAAGATGAAAAAGAGAATCTATAAGGCTCCTCATATCGCCCTTGTGTTATCCGAAATAGACATCATGCAAAATAATTTGCCCATAGGTCAAAGCTGGGACTCAACGGATAGTGGCGACGAGGACGGTGGCGGTCTCGCCAAGGATTACGAATTCGATTTTGAGGAAGGAAACTGGGATGATGGTAATCCCTGGAAATGGCCTTGTGATGAATAAAGACAATTGTAAGACTGATGCAGTGGCACTTCGGTCTGCAAAAACAGTCATAATAAAGGGAGATAAGCACCGATGGGCGCTTTATCTCCCTTTTGTCTTATGAGGTATTTACAGACGTAAACGTCATTTTGCATTGCAATTTACGTTGGTTCGCATTGCGATTTACGTTGGTTCACTCTGCAATCCATGCTGTTTTACTTTGCAATTTACGTTGGTTTACATCGTAATGCATGTTAATTAATTTCCGACTATCCGGATGACATGGTCGATAAAGGATGGATTTAACCTTGTCAAACAGACGGACGGAGATGTTCGTCAGACTATCTGATAGTTCTCATTGCATTGATTACGGCGAGTACCATTACACCGACGTCGGCGAAAACGGCGGCTCCCATTCCTGCCAGGCCAATGGCAGCAAGGACGAGAACGAGCACCTTGACGGTGATGGCGAAGACGACGTTCTGACGGGCTATGGACACCGTGTGACGGGCGATTCGGATGGCAGTGGCAATCTTCGACGGCTTGTCGTCCATCAGAACCACATCGGCAGCTTCGATGGCGGCGTCAGAGCCAAGAGCACCCATTGCGATACCGATGTCGGCACGTGCCAGTACGGGTGCGTCGTTGATGCCGTCGCCTACAAAGGCCAGTGTCGTACCGGCTCGCTTTGTAGCAAGCAATTCTTCCACGCGGTTCACCTTGTCGGCAGGCAGCAAGGCGGCATGATATTCATCGATGCCTACCTCTTTGGCTACCTGGCCGGCCACGGCCTCCCGGTCACCGGTGAGCATCACGGTACGCTCCACTCCGGCACGCTTCAGACTTTCTACGGCCTCTCGAGCATCGCTCTTCACTTCATCGGCGATGACCACGTGACCGGCATACTGACCGTCGACAGATACATGCACAACGACACCCGTTTCATGCTCGCATTTTGTGCAGGGAGTGATAGCCGCTCCTGCCTCTGTCATCATTTTGTCGTTGCCCACGCAGACAACGTGACCGTTTACCTGTGCTCGAATGCCTCGTCCTGCCAGTTCCTCTACCTTTTCCACCTTGCAGACGTCGCAAGTCTCACCATAAGCTTGACGCAATGCGGCAGCGATGGGATGCGTCGAGAAATGTTCCACATGGGCAGCAAGATGTAGCAGTTCGCGCTCGTTCATCTTATCGGGGTGCACCGCCTGTACGCGGAACACACCACGCGTGAGAGTACCCGTCTTGTCGAACACTACCCGAGACACCTTGGAGAGAGCATCCATGTAGTTGCCGCCCTTGACGAGAATGCCGTGGCGCGAAGCTCCGCCTATGCCGCCGAAGAACGTAAGAGGAACGGAAATGACCAGTGCGCAAGGACAGCTCACAACGAGGAATGTCAGTGCTCGGTAGAGCCAGATGGAGAGGCTGTCAAAGTAGTTGTCGCTGAAGAAGGGTGGAATGAAGGCCAGGGCAATGGCTGCGTAGACCACGATAGGAGTATAGACATGGGCGAAACGTGAGATGAAGGTTTCGCTCTTTGACTTGCTGTCGCTGGCATGTTCCACCATCTCGATGATTTTCGTAGCGGTAGACTCAGCGAAAGGTTTGGTGACGCGTATGCGGAGTACACCGGAAAGGTTGACGCAGCCGGACACCACGTCGTCGCCCTCATGCACGTCGCGCGGCAGGCTTTCGCCTGTCAGAGCTACGGTGTTCAGACTGGAGGAACCGTCGATGACCTCGCCGTCCATCGGTATCTTCTCACCCGGGCGCACCAGCACGGTCTGTCCTACAGCCACCTGTTCGGGGCTTACCGTCTGTTCTTTGCCGTCTTCGGTGACGAGGCGAGCAGTGTCCGGGCGAATGTCCATCAGGTCACTGATGGATTTTCTGCTGCGGTCTTCGGCATAGTCCTCGAATACTTCTCCCACTTGGAAGAAGAGCATCACAAAGACAGCCTCCGGAAACTGCGGTTCGGCTCCCGGCAGGAAACCTATGAAGAGAGCGCCGATGGTGGCCACCACCATTAGCAGGTCTTCGTCGAAGGGGTCGCCCTCTCGAATGCCCTCCACGGCTTCTGCCACGACATCATAGCCTACGAGAAGATAAGGTACAAGGTAGACCAGTAGCAACTGCCATGTGGAGAGCATGCCGCTTCGCTCAATCAGGTAGGCTACTGCCAGAAGCAGGGCGGCACCCACTATTCTCAGTATTTTCTTGTTCATCTTTGTTATATATTATTTTTATAGTATTCTTCTTGTTTTCTTTTTCGGAACTTTCTATTTTCGGAGGCAAAGTTATGAAGAAAGAAATGCAACTCGGTTGCAAAGTCGATTTGAGAGAGTAATAATTATCTCTGTCTGTTCGCCCTATATATTTGGTTATTCGTTGAATAAGTTTTCCTGACTCGGCAAGTTATTATACGTTTGCAATATTATCTAA
>JBMNUW010000246.1:0-2714 GCA_050946475.1 Prevotella sp. | reverse complement strand
TATATTGCCGCCGAGTGCGAATCCGACTTGACCCAGGCAACAGCCTATCTTGAGGCTGTGCGCAGTCATCGCGGCATGTCGGCATATCCTCTTGATATTTCCAGCGAGGATGAATTGCAGGAAGAGATTGAGAAGGAGTATGGCAAGGAATTCATCGCCGAGGGACAACTGTTCTATTATCACAAGCGTTTGAATCAAAACATCACAAACCACACCGCTTGGGACACATACACTATCACTCCGTCGCTCTATGTGATGCCCCGACCCGACGATGAAGATACCTACGGAGGCAGATGAAAAGCTTCTCCGATATTCTACGTCAAGAACAAAATCGCATAAAAACAATGCGTTATCATTCATCAAAAAACAATGAAAATCATGAATAAGAAATCACAATACAGACTCTCGGCTCTGCAGTCTCTCGTCATCCTTTGCGGCTCTTTGGCAATGGGGTTGCTGTCTGCCTGTTCCACCGATGAGATTGACGGTTGGCAATCTAAGGGCTTCGTGTGGTTCACCGATACCCTTCAAGACTTCACCAACAAGCAGCAGCCTGATGTGGCGGAAGGCGAGACCCTGCGGATTGCCGTGCCTCTGACCATTGCCGGAGAGATAAAAGACTATGACCGGACGGTGAACGTGGAGGTGACCAAGCAGCCAAGTGACAGCCGCACAGTGTTCTCTATAGAGCAGCCGGTCACCATCCATGCTGGAAAGACTACCGACTCAATGTATGTCGATTTGGTGAACAGCAGTCATCTTGACACTGTTTACGACAGTATTCAGTTCCACATCACGGCAAGCGATGACTTCGACCCGGGACTCCAATCACAGCTCTATACCACAGTCGCCTTGCACAATGGCTACCAGCGTCCGTCCTGGTGGGATGATGATTGTGAGCGTGTCTTCGGCTATTTCACGCAACTGAAGATGGAAGTATTCATCATCTGCACAGGCTCAACGGAAGATATTCGTACAAATAAGGAATACTGGTCGAGCAACGATATTGCCGTGCAGTATTGGATTTATGTGTTCAATGACTACATCGAGCAGAACGACATACGCTATCCCGACGACGACCCCTATGCGCCCGGAGAGCGTCCCTCTTTTAGCTTCTGGTCTTATTAATCTTACATTACTTTGATTCCAATAATATAAAGCATTGACAATCATGAATATTCTGCATATCAAGCATCTCCTTGCCTTATCCCTGTTGGTTCTCCTGACAGGTTGCTATGACGACACTGGAGGCAACGATTACGATTCGGCTTTGCCCGATGTTTCCATCACCATCCCTGAGACCGCCTACAGCGGCAGTCTTGGTGACACTATCACCATCGACCCTATCATCACCACCGACATCGATGAGACCGACTTGGAGTATCACTGGGAAGTGAACGGTGCACGTTACAACAGTTATGACCGCAAATTTTTCGCCAGCCTTGTCGACAGTGACAAGCAGGCGAAGCAACTGAACTATGTATGCCACCTCGACAGCAACATCACCACACTCTCTACGAGTTACAGTTGCCGTCTGCGTGTGCATCAGATAAGTACCGGGCGTGACTTCTATCCCGATGCCACGTTCTCCATCACCATTGAGGGCATCACCGGTTTGCTCGTACTCTATGGCGATGACACCAACAGCGATGTGGGCATGCTCTTGGCTGATGAGTTTATGCCCGAGAGCAGTTCGCTGCCCGATGAGCCCAAGGCTACTCTTTCACTCTATTCCAGCGCCTCAGGACAACAACTAAGCGGAAAAGGCAAGAGCATTTTGCAGGTAGTACCTTCGTGGATTTACAATAACGCCAAGGATAATTGCCGTATTTTTGTGATGACAGACGATGAAGCCGTTTGGTTGAATCGAAGCGACCTCAGTCAGTGGGGCACGTGGGACGATGCGTTCTATCTGCAAGGTGAACGCAAGCAGAACGACAACGACCCACAGGGACTCTTCGTTGCTGGTCAATATACCTATGCCTTTGACGGCGGCAAGATGTTCGGCACGCAGTCGACACAGGTGTTCCAGTTCCTTCTCCCCGTCTTCTCGCCCACCACACAGGGCGCTGATGGCAACACGTTCGTCCTGCAACCCCATGTGCTGGACTTTAATTCAGGCAGTGGCATACAGGTACTCTATTATGCCGACGCCGTGAATGGCGACAGTTCCATTAAGGGCTTTATAGGTTCGTCCTCGTACTTGGATAACACGGCTTCCGACGCTGCCCTAATTGACACAGGCTCCGACCAGGTGGCTTTCAATCCAGGAGACCTCAATGCGGACCTCGTGAAGATGGCGGCTGACTTTAGAGGACACGTGCTCGCTGTGCTCAAAGGTACTGACACCAATACTACCTATCCCGGACAATACTTCTTCGTGGATATGTATCCCACGGCTTCTGCCGGAGGAGTCAGTAGTTATCAGAACATTCCGCAATTCATCAGTTCGTTGGCTTCGCAGCCGTCCATCAGCGATGTTCAGTTCTTCGAGTTCGGTTCTACCATCAATATGTGCTATTATGCCACATCGACCGCTGTCTACCGGTATGGCATCGACAACAATGCCCTGTCAACAGCTTCGCCTCTCATCATGACGGATGGAAGCTCCATTAGTTTAAACGGCACCATCACGATGATGAAGATGCTTGTCTCGCCCAACGTGACCACCCACTTCGACGATGAGATCATGCTCGTGGCTACGTGGGATGGAA
>JBMNUW010000245.1:0-2722 GCA_050946475.1 Prevotella sp. | reverse complement strand
CACATATATAACCTTGCGATTCAGCATATATAGCTTAACGATTTGGCGTATATAGTTTAGCAATTCTGCGTATATGGCTCTATAATTCTGCGTATATAGCTCAATAATTCTACGTATATAGCTCAGTAATTCTGTAAAAATAAGATAAGGTCATTAAAATGGAAGAGGATCATGATGGTCATCACATCCGCCTCAGCCAGCTTGCGAGAACGGTGATATTATCGTTTGGCTTTATCATGTATTTTTCTCTTTATGTATCAGAAACTTGACAGGAATCGTCTGCCAACCAACAAATTTCTGTAAATTTGCCTTCGAAAGTCTTGCAGTATTCTTTATTTTTATTGATACTACAGATATTTAAGCAAATCGATAATCTGTTAATTTTCAATCAATTATATTTTCATCGACTCACTTTAAAGAATTATTATAAGGTATGGAAGAAAAGGAAAGAAGTAAAACAATCGTCCGAACCAGTTACCTCGGCATAGGTGCCAACGTACTGTTAGTTGCTATGAAAATGGTGGTAGCTGCAGTCAGTGGTTCAATTGCTATCTTTATGGATGCTGTGAACAATCTGAGCGATGCACTGTCGAGTGTGATTACCATCGCTGGCGTGAAACTGGCACACAAGCCTGCCGACAAGGAACATCCTATGGGATATGGTCGCGTGGAATTTCTCAGCGCATTGCTCATCTCCAGCATTGTGTTGGCAGCCGGTATCAGTTCTTTGGTCGAATCGGTGAAGAAGATATTCGCCCCTGTGGACGTGAGCTACACCACCACTACTCTCATACTTATCGTAGTGGCTGTCATCGTGAAGATTGCCTTGGGCCTCTTTACCAAGAAGAAGGGTGAGCAGACCGACTCCGATGCCCTTGTGGCTTCCGGTAAGGATGCCATGTTCGATTCTATTATTTCCGCTGGTACGCTTGCCTCTGCCCTCATCGGAATTATTTGGTCGGTGAATGTCGATGCCTGGGTGGGTGCGGCAATCTCACTCTTCATCATCAAGGCAGGCGTTGAAATGCTGCGCGAGGTGGTGGACGAAATTCTCGGTACGAGAATCAGCACTGAACTCTCGCAGAACATCAAGCGCGACATCCGTGCCATTGATGGTGTCTTAGGCGCTTACGACCTCTTTCTTGAGACCTATGGACCCAACCGAATGGCCGGCTCGGTACACGTGGAAATACCCAACAGCATGACTGCAGATGAGATTCACGCCCTTACCCGCAACGTCTCCCGTACAATCTATGACAAATATGGTATCGTAATTACATGCGGAATCTATTCTGTGCCGGTGAAGGATGATTCCCAACGGACCCTATACAACTGCATACGTCAGATTATGAAGCAACAGGAAGGAGTCATTGACGTGCATGCCATCCGCATAAACGAAGAAAAGAAGATGATTTCGATGGATGTTGTGAAAGATTTCAGCGTCCGAAACGAGGAAGCCTGGCTTGAACAACTGCGTAAAGCCTTGGGAAAAGAATTCCCCGATTATAAGTTCACATTTACTGTGGACATCTATTACAGCGATTAAATTGAAAATCTATAGAGTAATTTTTCAGTCAGACCGGGCAAAGATTGATATTGTTTTTTTATTGATATTCATTGTTGTAAGCCTTGTGCCGTCGGCGCAAGGAAACGAGACATATCTTTTCCGTGCCCTCAAATCATTGGCCACGCACCATAGCCAATCAGTACAATGACGGTAGCACCGATGGCGACCATCAATCCTACCGGGCGACGGGTATGGTCTATCTCAAAATGCGGAGCAACGAAATGATAGACCACGGTTGAAATGGACGCTCCGAGAATGGCACCGGCCAGAATATCACCCGGATAGTGTACGCCGAGATAGATGCGAGAGTAGCACATCATCACGGCGAAAAGCAGGAACATACTGCGTGAAAGTTTGTCCTTATACACTAAACAGAGCCATGTTACCAGTCCCACGATGTTGGTGGCATGACCGGAAACAAAACCATATCGACCTCCACGATAGTCACCGACATAGTGGAGCAAGCCACATATTGCCGGGTCGTGCGAGGGGCGCAACCGACCCACCAACGGCTTGATGACGCCCGATGAAAGCTGGTCGAGAAATGCAAGCAGGAGAACAACGACCACCAGAAACACCAAGCGCCGCCGCCATGTCCCCCCACAGACGGTCCAAAGAGACACTGCAACCATGCCCATGACCAATGTCCACACACGGAAAGAGGAATAGGCATACCAAAAACGGTCGACCATTGCCCCCGCATCGCCATTGAGCAACTGCATGAGTTGCCTGTCGGTCCGAACCAGCGACGACAGTGTCAGCGGATCATGGGGAGAAAATACCATGAAAATCACCGGTGCCATGGCTAAAGAAGCCATACACCACAGTAGGAACATAAGCTTAACGTCACTCGACTGGCTTGACTTGAAATGGACCATCATAATCTCAAATGCTTTCTGTTTAGCTGGTGCAAATATAGACATCGATTTTGGAGCAAATCTATATTTTCGGTCCTTCCAGCGATTTTTTAACAGTAAATTTTTCACCTTGACTTCTCATTTCTCCGTGTCATTTTCCTCAGACGAAAACATAAGAATTATTCAGCTCCATCAAGTAGATAACTTACTGATATACTGTTAATTTTACTACTCATTCTTCCATACGCTGCAGGGCTGCCGGCCTTGTGCCGGCAGCCCTGCAAATAGTGTGTATGAT
>JBMNUW010000244.1:0-2730 GCA_050946475.1 Prevotella sp. | reverse complement strand
AATAAAAATTAGAGAAAATCACGAAAAATCATTCTCTCAGATTCATAATCCGGAGGTCGTGGGTTCGGGTCCCACCCCCGCTACTTTGAAAATCAAGGAGTTACGGAGATTTCCGCAACTCCTTTTTCTTTGCCCAATCTGAAAACAATCTGAAAACAAAAATATTGAGTAGAAAAGACTTTTACTAAGTCTGAAAACGAGATTCCATGCCACTTCCCGCAATTTTCTGCAATTATTTCATTGGGAAAACAAACTATGGTACTTTTTGGTGCTTTCATCGTTTTGAAGCCTCTTCAAAACTCCGAGCTATTTTCCTTGGGATTCCAAAATTGTATCTCTTGGAAAATCTGAAAACAAATCTGAAAACAAAATGTAGAGGGAATTTGTCCTTAAGCCGCTCCACATTATTATAATGTGCATGTTGGTGTTTGGGAAAAAGATTCAAGATTAGATGGGTATCTGAAGGAAAATGATTAATTTTGCCTCATAAGATGAAACTATTATGCTCACCAAAGACGAAATAATACAACTACTTCACAGCGAAGAGACCTATCGGGTGGAGAAAACCATATCCACTGGAAATATGGATAAGTTCTGTGAGGCCATCTGTGCCTTCGCCAATGACTTGCCGGACTCCCACAAAAAAGGATATCTACTTATCGGTGCCAACGATGACGGTTCGCTTTGTGGCTTGAAGGTTGATGATGCGCTGCTCAAGAAGATAGCCGGCATACGCTCAGATGGCAACATCCTTCCTTTGCCAGTTATGAATGTGGAGCGAATGGAATTCCCAGAAGGAGACTTACTCATAGCAGAGGTTTCTCCTTCTCTCCTCCCACCTGTCCGTTATCGTGGAAGAGTCTTCGTGCGCATAGGTCCTCGGCGTGACATTGCCAGTGAAGCCGAAGAGCGTCTGCTCACTGAACGTCGTACGGCTTACATGGCAACATTTGATGCTACTCCTTGCTTGGGCGCGACACTGGATGATTTGGACCTTGATTTCATCCGCAATACTTATCTCCCTTCTGTTGTAGATGCCGAAATCCTAACAGATGACCATAGGGATATCAAAGAGCAGTTAGCTTCCATCCGACTCTATGACCGAACTCATGATTGTCCAACGTATGCAGCCATCATTCTATTCGGTAACAATCCTCGCTATTACATGCCAGGTGACTACATTCAGTTTGTTCGTTTCCAAGGTAAGGAAAAAGGTGGTGAGGTGCTGAACGAGCGGCGCTTCCAGGGTCCTCTTTTCAAGATGCTGCCTGAGTTGGAAGCCTTCGTCAAGGATGCTATCGTCACGCAGCGTCCTGTGCCTGAGACTATGTTTCGTGAGCGTACAGTCGTAAATTATCCCCAAGCTGCGCTGAGGGAACTATGCATGAATGCCAACATGCATCGTGACTACCAGTCCAATATGCCTATACGTCTGTATCAATTCGACGACCACATTGAAATAATGAATGCCGGCGGACTCTATGGCGAGGCACGCCCAGAGAATTTCCCGATGGTGAACGACTATCGCAATCCTATCATAGCCGAGGCCATGAAACAGATGAAGTATGTGAATATGTTCAATCAGGGAGTGAAACGAGTACAAAACTTACTCAAACAGAACGGCAACAAGGAGGCTGTCTTTGACGTCTCCAAGCTCACTGTTTTCAGTGTCAATGTGTACTCAAATGAAGAAAATGATTCCATAAATGACCACATAAATGACCACATAAATGACCACAAAAAATTAAACGACCTCCAAAAGAGAATTATCGAGCTAATACGGAATAATCCTCAATATACAATGAATCAAATGGCCAAAGCTACCGGTAAAAGCAAGAAAACCATTCAGAGAGCAATAATAGAGATGGGCTTTGTTCATTTTGAGGGGCCACGCAAAGGCGGTCATTGGGTAATAAGTGATAACAACAATGAATAAGATTCTGCAATTCTACAACTATGACAAAGCATTAGCCTATTTTGAAGACCGGCTTATGCACATCCATCAAGCCCCTGTAAAACGCACAGGTTTGAAAGCAGTTGCCAAACCTGTGTTGCTTCTTACTGTCTTGAAAGCCATTGATGAAGGGGACATTACAGTTAATCGTTTTGATTACGATCAACTGGAACCACATTACCTATCTCTTTTCAAGAAATATTTCATGCAGGCACGGCAGGAATCTCTTACACCCATGTGCTATCCCTGGTATTTTATGAGTCACGATGATTTCTGGCACCTCTCTTGGCAGGGCCCAGAGCCAATCAAAACAGAAACACCATCTGTCGCATTCATTCATCGTAATACTACTCATGCCTATTTCTCTGATGATCTATGGACTCTTGTCAGCCATCCGGGTTACCGTCATCAGCTCATGGAGTTCTTGATAAAAGAGAAGATAGTAGCACCATCCTCTGCGGACAGCGATAGCATGGCTGCTGAGAATGGTGCTACGCTCAAGAGTCTTCTGATGATGCTGATTGCGATATAATTAGCTCAACTTCAAAGAGCATCTGCTTCATCGTCAGTAGCGAGGTTATCTATAGATTTGTTTTCGTCTGCTGTGGAATCATCAGACTCCAAATCATCTGGTAGCTCATCGCTGCTCCATGTTGCTTTGTCTTCTATATGTTTCGGAATGAGAGAAGTGAAAATATTCAAGAATGCCTCATTGTTATAAAAGTACCCAGGGTTATCATCAAGCTTTTCAAGCATGTATGCAAAACCATAATTAG
>JBMNUW010000243.1:0-2741 GCA_050946475.1 Prevotella sp. | reverse complement strand
CAACTATAAAAACAGACTTGCAGATAGATTTCCTCAAAAAGACAAAAGCGCCTTAGCCCGTCAATAAATGAACATGGCCATAGGCGCTCCTCCTGAAAATAATCTATAGACTAAAAACTCCATTTGGCTGCAACGGTCGGAATTGCATAGAACTTATTGTTCTTTCCCTCGTCGTTCCAAACAAAATTGTTGGAGATTTCCACCTCTGTTCCGAGGCTGAGGTTAATGTCCTTCCAACCCTTGAGCGTATTGAGATTCACCCAAAACTGAGGTTCACCCTCAATGATGAGATTGCCGTTAACTTTCTTGTCATACCACAGGTCGCAATAGCCGCTGAACGTATAACGTCCTTCTGCCATCGACAGGCCCCACACCTCCGTAAGCTGGAAAGTGTTGAAAGGCCTTGCCCCCGTATGACCATTCTTAAAATAGTATTTGTAGAGCAACTGAACTGAGAATGTGCGACTGAAGTCACCATTATGCCAGTTCCATGCTCCACCCGCCAGTACTGCCTGTTGAAAACGGTTAGCATAGTAACTGTCATCGAGTTTTCCAGATGTCAGTCCCCCGTTGTATTCGGCGTGCACAGCCCATTTCTTATCCTTGGAAACGTTGAACTCTCGAGATATTTCCCAGTAGGCACCCATCACGCCGCCGCTGTCATAGTCAATGTCCGTGAAGAAATAGGTACTGCCCCATTGGTCGGGCTTGAACATTTCAACAGTTGTAGTTACATCCATGCGAGTCGTAAGATCACTGTAAAGTGAGTGACCGAGGTCATAGTGGAGCTGAACATTCTGTGCGTTTGCACTGCTACTAAAAAGCCACAGTCCACATGCTGCCCACATTACCATCGCAGAATGCAGGCGAGGAGTAGTTTTCATATGCTTTCTCTTATTTTTATGATTGAATATCGGCGGCAAAATTACAAAGAATATTATTATTCCTTATACTTTTTTCAACAATTCATATAAAAGAAAGCTTCTACTCATCAATTACACGAGGCACACACGTCATATCCTGAAAGTTTACAGACCGACACTTAATCGACAAAACTCTTTATAGCATTTGTCATGTTGTCCGTTGTTGTCAATGGGCGCATTACTGCCCATTGACAAACTGATATTCATCTGATTCCTTTTTAAGAATTTTCTGTTTGGAGACTATTATATCATCATTCTTATAAACTACTATATACACTCCTGAAGCAAAAGAATTTAACTGAGATTGTGCCTCATCCGATGAGCCATACCACATGCGCTGTCCCTTTAGATTATAGATGACAGCTTGTGTAGCATTATTATCTACATTCGACAAGACGCTACTGATATTTGTTGCTGTATTGTTTTCTGTTCCATCATAATTAAGCAAGCGAAGAGGCTGGAATTTTGTTGCAGTATTGAACTCTTCTACTACAGAAGCGGCAAATTTTATCTGAATTTTCTTATCTTGAGTGAAGTCGGAAGCCTTTCCCTTCATCCTTAAAATAAGGGCTCCGTCTTCGTTAACAAGCTCCGGAGAGAGCCCTACCGGGATATTCTTCATCCAATAATCCTTGCCGAGAACAAAGGGACCGCTGGCTGCCTGGCCATACATCACCTTGAACCTGAATTCCTTTGAGAACACGCCTTCTGCATCGCAGTCTTCCATCACATCGTCGCGTGAGTCCAGGACAATCCTTGCCTCATCGCTTTTATAGAACACTTTATCAAGGTTACTCTGTTCCCATAGACATTTGCGTGAGGAATCGTCGAGGAAATAAATCATGCGCTCCACCTGTCCCTTGGTAAACATCGACGTTCTGACATAGCTGTAATTCATGTAGTTGGTCCAGTTGGTCTTTTGTCCATGGCAGTTCAAGTCGTTTGGCCCCATTTGCGCTCTGTCGGCAGACGGTGTATCGTCAACATAGTCACCAGGATTCTCCTCTCCGTTAAAACCAGTCGAACAACCGTCGTCAAAATGATCCGGGTCATAATCAAAGGTATGGGCCAAGCCAAGGAAATGTCCGAATTCATGAGTGAGCACCCGCCTGAAGTTTTCGTCGGTATTCGTGTCCAGATAAGCACCATTGTAGACTACACGTGCCAGTTTGTGTTCCGTCATGTACCAGTCGGGATACCATGACACTCCGGAGTTGTTGGTTACACCATCACCGTAGAGATCATTCATGATGTACACATTCATATATCGCTTATTGTCCCAAGCATATTCCACCATGTTTCCGCCGTTATAGTTTCCAAATCCTCTTTCCAGCCGATGAAACACGATGCCAGTTGTGGCTGCACCCGTAGGCCCGATTTCAGCCAGACGGAACTCGATGGGCAATGGTGTGTTCAGCTTGTCAAACTCAGGGTCATCATCTCCCGATGGAGGATAAGCCGTGGTCAGGCAGTTAAAGTCTTCGTTGGTCTTCTTCAGTGCACTGCGGATAAGGTCGGCGGTTACGGTATGCCCGTTAAAGTCAGTGCCAAAAACATGAAACACTACAGGAATGACATACTTTTCCGGTCTTTCCGAGGAACGGGTAGTCATTTGCTGCATGTCAGCCCATGATACCTTTCCGACCTTCCAATTTTGTCCGTCTTCTTTTTGTCCAACACGACAAGGCAAGGGCATCTCGATACTCTGTGCTTGTGCACCCAAAGCAAATGCGACAAAAAGAGCAGTAATAATTTCTTTTCTTTTCATAGATGTTTAGATTAACAGAAGTTGGTTTAAATAAATAGGTTTTTAATCTA
>JBMNUW010000242.1:0-2755 GCA_050946475.1 Prevotella sp. | reverse complement strand
GAATTACCTTACTAAAGATGATGAATTACCTTGTGTTTCATGATGCACGATTCCCTCACCTGTATTTCTATCTCCTTTTTCGCCTGCACAACCACGTAAGTGAAATATGCACAAAATGTATCAAAAAGCGTCACAAATAGAATTCAAGAAGCAAAATATCATGCAAATATCGAGGAGTACTGACTAATTTTCCGTAACTTTGTAGTTGTGAAAACCCGTAATAGCGGACTCCGTTGATAAAGTTTTCAGACATCGTCAATAAACTTTTCTAAATACGGATACTCCGTTGATAAACTTTTCTAAACCATTATACAATGTACAAAAAATTAACAGCAATCGCAATGGCTTCAGCTATGACACTCTCAGCTCTTGGTCAGCCGGCTCCCGCCATACCACAGGACCCTGACATGGAACAAAGAATCGAGAAGATTCTTCAGAAGATGACCCTCGAAGAGAAAATAGGACAAATGACGGAAATCACCATCGACGTGGTGACTGACTTCAACAGTCCCAACGACTTTAAACTCGACCCTGCAAAACTTCAAAACGTGATTGGAAAATACAAGGTAGGGTCGCTGCTCAATGTACCCCTGAGCATCGCTCAGAAGAGAGAAAAGTGGGCAGAAGCTATCAAGCAGATTCAAGACCTGTCGATGAAGGAAATAGGCATCCCTTGCATCTATGGCGTCGACCAGATACACGGTACCACTTATACCCTCGACGGCACCCTCTTCCCTCAGGGAATCAACATGGGCGCAACTTTTAATCCAGGCCTCATGGAACAGGAGGCTGAAATTTCGGCCTACGAGACTCGTGCCAGTTGTATCCCATGGACCTACGCTCCGGTTATGGACTTAGGACGTGATCCGAGATGGCCTCGCATGTGGGAAAGCTTCGGTGAAGACCCACTGGTCAACTCCACAATGGCCACTGCAGCCGTAAGAGGCTTTCAAGGCAAAGACCCCAACCACGTAGACCTCTTTCACGTGGCAACAAGCATCAAGCACTTCATGGCCTATGGCGTACCCGTCTCCGGGAAGGACCGTACTCCCTCGATGGTTTCCACTCGAGAACTGAGGGAAAGATATTTCCAGCCATTCCTGGATTGTATTCGCCAGGGAGCACTCACCCTTATGGTAAACTCCGGCGTGAACGACGGAGTACCCTTCCACGCCAATAAGGAACTATTAACAAATTGGATTAAACGTGACCTTAACTGGGACGGGCTCATCGTCACCGACTGGGCCGACATCAACAATCTCTGTACTCGCGATCACATCGCAGCCACAAAAAAAGAAGCCATTAAGATTGCCATCAATGCAGGAATCGACATGAGTATGGTGCCTTACGAGCTTAGCTTCTGCGACGATCTGAAAGAACTCGTGCAGGAAGGTGAAGTCCCCATGAGCCGCATTGATGATGCCGTAAGAAGAGTCCTGCGACTGAAATTCCGTCTAGGACTTTTCGATAATCCCTACTGGAACATTAAGAAATACAAGGAATTCGGCAGTAAGGCACATGCAGACGTGGCTTTGGAATGTGCCCAGCAGTCCATCGTGTTGCTCAAGAACGAGAACAACATTCTGCCCCTCTCTAAGGGGAAGCGTATTCTGCTGACCGGCCCCAACGCCAATTCCATGCGCTGCCTCAACGGCGGTTGGTCCTATACGTGGCAGGGAGACAAAGCCGACCAGTGCGCCGGAGCCTACAACACCATCCTCGAAGCTATGCAGAACAAGTTCGGCAAGGAAAATATTGTCTATGAACCAGGCGTGACCTACAGCACCGCCAAGGATGCAAAGTATTTCGATGAGAACGCTCCTGAGATTGACAAGGCTGTGAAGGCTGCCGAGAACGTCGATGTCATCGTGGCCTGCGTGGGCGAAAACTCCTACTGCGAAACACCCGGTAACCTTGACGACCTGAACCTCTCTGCCAACCAAAAAGCACTCGTCAAGGCTCTCACACAGACAGGCAAGCCCGTGGTGCTGGTGCTGAATGAAGGACGTCCCCGCATTATTAACGACATCGTTGACGGCACTAAAGCTGTGGTTGACATCATGCTGCCCGGCAATTATGGTGGCGATGCCCTGGCCAATCTTCTCTCTGGAGATGCCAACTTCAGTGGTAAGCTTCCTATCACCTATCCGCGTTTCATCAATTCTCTGGCTACCTATGACTACAAGCCCTGCGAAAACATAGGACAGATGAATGGCAATTACAATTATGACGCCGTGATGAACCAACAATGGAATTTCGGTGACGGACTGAGCTACACTACTTTCAGATACAGCAACCTCAGGGCTGACAAGACAGCTTTCGGAGCAGACGATCAGCTTACGTTCAGCGTAGATGTTACCAATACAGGCAGCAGAGAGGGAATGGAGAGCGTACTGCTTTTCAGCAGTGACAATGTGGCCTCTATTACCCCTGACAACAAACGCCTGAGAGCCTTCACAAAGTTAACTCTCAAACCAGGCGAAACTAAAACTGCAACTTTGACCATTAAAGCGAGTGACCTGGCTTTTGTAGGAGCAGACAATAAATGGATCCTTGAGCCTGGTGATTTTACCATTCGGTGCGGAAAAGAAAAGATTACCGTCACTTGCCAGAATGGAAAGAAATGGCAGACACCTAACCGTTAGGTTATTCTGCAAGAAGTACTGGCAAATAATCAGTACTAACTATACACAAAAAAGTCCTGGAACCAGTGCACTTCCGGCTTGGTTGACCAGGACTTTTTGTTATGTTATGT
>JBMNUW010000241.1:0-2803 GCA_050946475.1 Prevotella sp. | reverse complement strand
AAATTCTGTTGTCGAATTTTCAATGACTTTTATTAACCTTTCGAATTATATTTTGTAAATTTGCTACCAAATATTAACACATTAAACCCGACTGCAGTAAGTATAAAGTCTATCGTCGAATCAACATCGACTCGCATCTATAATACAACACCATAGAAATATCTTTACGATAATTTTCCTGTGACGAGCAAGTTGTATTTTCGTGCAAAATGTCCATGACATACTGAAATTGCAAAAGGTATTTAACCGTTACGCAACATTAACAAACAAAATAAGAAATCAGCATGGAAAGAAAATTACTCTCTTTATTCCTACTACCTGTTTTGTGCATAGTTTCTCTTTCGACTTTCGCACAGGATACTTTCTCTTTAGTAAAGGACTCGAGTGAGCTGAAATCAGGTGACCTTCTTATCATCGCCAATCCTGATGACAACGTTGCAATGGCAGGACAGAACAACAACAATCGTGCTGTGACCACTGTGACCATCAGCAACGAGGTCTTAACATCCAATAATAACGTCCAGATTCTCACATTGGGGGGAAGTGCCGGCGCATGGACGTTCTATACCGGAGATGGCTATCTATATGCTGCAAGCAGCAAAAGCAATTACCTGAGGACGGAAGCAGAAGTAGATGCGAATGCTAAAGCCTCCATCATAATCGACGATAACGGGGCTGCTACAATCACATTCAAAGGTAGCAATACCAGGAATCGACTCCTTTATAATGCCAGTAGCAGCATTTTCTCATGCTACGGCAGCAACACTTCCGTAAATGGTACCGTTCAGCTTTACCGCAAGGAATCTGGAACATCAACAAACAACAGCCGAGTCACATCCATTGCCGAATTCAATAATTTGGAAGAAGGTGCCACAACGGAACTCTATCTGAGCGACGAAATTAACGCTCGTGTTGTCTACTGCTCCAATGATACCATTATGCTTAAAGATAGTACAGGTATCGTCATGATGATTAATGTTCCTACTAATCCTCAGTTTACTTTTGGTGCTCATGTGGCAGGATACATATATGGTGAAAGAAGCTCTTCAGATGGCATACCTTCCTTCATAGCAACCTCCAATACGAACACGGCTTATTTCGTGATTGCCGATGCTGTCACCGAAGAAGATGTAAACGAAGTCACTCCTACGAAAATTGAAGGGATGAGCATTGATAATACGCAAGAAGACCGCATTTATGACTTTACCGGCCGCTACATGGGGAAAGATCTCGAAACTCTTCCCGCAGGAGCGTATATCAGGAACGGTAAAAAGGTCATCGTCAACAAGTAAAATACTGATATTATGAAAAAAGTATTATTCCTTATAGCGGGATTGATCAGTTCTCTCGCATCCATAGCACAGCAGAATGTAAAAGTAAAGACCGTGTACTTGAAAGACGGTACCTCCGTAAACTTTGAGAAAGCCGATGTAGACAGTTCCAGAGTGGTTTTCACACCTGATGGCGACTCGCTTGGCATAAAGGTCTATGTTTCCGGACTGTCTCACGACTATCTGTATTCACAAATAAATTATGTAGTGTTCTTTGGTATAGACACGACCATCAACGAGAACAAGAATACGGCAACTGATCTTGCAAAGAACAATGAGGGATGGCGACTGGAGTTCCCCAAGTTCTACCAGGGTACAGACACCACGTTCGAAATAACGCACAGCACGGATGAGTATGGCATTACCTATTCTCTGGAATGGGACGGTGTGAAAAAAGCCAATCGCTGGACATGCTACGAATTGTACGAGGGAAACATGCAGAGTAACGTCAGCAGGGTCGATGATTTCCAGATTGACCCTGATATTCCAGAAGAATACCAGCATACTCTTGCGGATTATTCTGGTTCAGGTTTCAGCCGTGGTCATTTATGTCCATCTGCAGACAGACTGTGCTCGAGTGAGCAGAACGCACAGACTTTCTATCTGAGCAACATGCAACCCCAATGGCAGAACCACAACGGTGTTTTATGGAGCAATATGGAGACACATGTTCGAGATATTGCTGCCAATTACGACACACTCTATGTAGTGAAAGCAGCCACGATTGATAATGAAGACCAGATATACACAGATATTGAGGTTCAGGCTATCGACAGCGCCTCCAACTTTCCTGGCATAGTACCCCGCTATTTCTATATGGCACTGATGGGATACAATAAACAGACTGATTCATATACTGCTATCGCTTATTGGACTGAGCATACTAACACGAGTATCAATACTACTGATTTCAGTTCTTATACCATCACCATCGATGAATTAGAAGAGAAAACAGGCATAGACTTTTTCTGCAACTTACCGGATGAGATCGAAGAACAAGTGGAAGCTACTGTTGAACTCAGCAATTGGTAAATGTTTGTTTGACAAAATGATGTAAATTGTTTGTTTTACTTATAATTAAAATACTTTTACAGAGCTAATTACATTCTATTTTTGGACAATGACATAACAATACCAAGAAGGGAAAAAATAATCGTCAAATGTCTCATTAAAATTACTCCAGTGTAGGAAGTTCAATGCAATTTGGGTTATTCACACTTTCTACACTGGAGAATTTTTAGAAAATCATTTTTATTTATTAATGCGATTTCTCCCAATCTACTGCCAACGTTGCCGAGACTCAATCAATGGAATCTATATGCCAAAAACACAAGTTAGAAGGTCAAATATTATAGCGAAGAGTGCTTATTTCAGATTAACTTTGTCAATGATTAAAAGCATTGAAACAAATATTTTGAAACTATCTGCATCTACTAGCGCATGAAACAACAATATCTCTACAGGATGTGCTT
>JBMNUW010000240.1:0-2806 GCA_050946475.1 Prevotella sp. | reverse complement strand
AACAAAATAAACACCAAATTAAACCCTACTTCAACGTTACGACAGAAGCATATTGTCCACTACGATTTTACTACGACATTTTTTATAAACAACTGAAAATCAATTATCTGAAAATACAAAAAAAATTAATTTAAAGTCATCTGTATACGTCTGTTACTACTTCATTACCTTCGTTACCCGATAGGGATGCAGCACCGCGTAGTGAGCTGAAAGTTGAGCTGCCTTCACCAGTTCACTGCTCATCAATTTCGGTGCATAACTATTTCCCACTACACTGACACCGAAAATCGCCTCGAGCCAGGTACAGGCTGCCGTATATCTGCCATATACCAGATTCAGATGATAGCCGTCTCTGTTCATGTTGTCTCCGATGAAGGTAGTGCGTGCATTCTGTATGGCTGTTCCGGAAGGTACCACAATATCTATCTTCTCACTCTTCACAGCTCTTTTAGCACATTTCATGATGGACTGGTACATGCGCTTTTGGTCCCTGCCATAGTTTTTGAATCCGGAATGGTCTGAGTTCTTGGCATAGGCCCACGTCTGATGCCACACTATCTTTGCCTGAGGTGCCAGTTGATGAACATACTTCACGAGTTCATGAAGATAAGGTTCGTAGGTTGACCATAGTCCGGAAAAATGACTGGCTTGCTGCAGACTGACATAATCCCACTTCTCATCCTTCAACGCATGCTCCAATGTCACTTTATCGGCCTGCACAGTCTTGTTGTCGGGCATCACCTTTCTGTATCTGTAGTCGGGTATGTCAAATGCTGCATTGCCGTAATGACGCTCCAGCGAACATCCTCCGATGTAGAGATTGCCTATCAGTGTACGAAAACCGGCGGCAGCAGCCAGCTCATTTAGGTTCTGCTCTACGGCATCCTCGGAAAAACTGTTACCAATGGCAAGAATTTTCACAGGTTCTTGGGCTACTGCTCCTGTCGACAGGATACAGCATAAGATTAGTAATAGTCGAAATATCTTTTTCATGTTCCTGTATGATTTTATTGTTATTCTTCAAATTATTTTGAATGATTCTGCTTTTTCGTCATTTGCTGATTTCATTGAAAATCTATCAGGAATTGAGTCAAGCTCTGGTCCTTAGGCACATTGAGCTTGCGTCGCAGTCGATAACGTGCTCCTTCCACTCCTCTTACGGTCAGTCCCGTGAAGTTAGCCACTTCCTTCGTACTGAGATTAAGGCGGAACAGCGCGCAGAATTTCAAGTCTGTAGTAGTGAGTTGGGGATAGCTTTTACGTAAATTGCGGAAGAAATTTTTATGTATCAAGTCGAAATTTTCCTTGTAGATATCCCAAAAGTCACCGTTGTCTTTATGATCATCCAGCGCCTGCAGCATCTTGCCTATTTCCTGGGGTGACATCTTCTTCTGCCGTTGCAGTTCCTGTTTGATGTCTTTCATCTTTTGTTTATGCATGATGCCATCCATAGCCAGACTGGCTATTTCCTTTCCCTTGTCCTTGAGCTGCTGTTCCAACAGTTGCTGCTGTTGTTCTTCTATAATGCGCTGCTGTCTTTCCACCACCAGTTCCTGCTTAATACGCTCTTCCTCCATCTTGCGCTGCTCCCGCAATTTTTCCCGACGAAGGAAGTAGCTCGTGACATAATAGACTCCCAGCACTATCAAAATGAAATAGAGTATCAAGGCAGGAATGGAAAGCAAGAGAGGTCTTGCATAAACGAAGCGATAGGTCAGTCGGTCAAGCACCTGACCATTGCCGTCTACGACCTCAGCCGTAAAGAGATATCTGCCATAATTAAGACTATTGAAACTGATTTGAGGCAGAGCAGACGACGAATGAATGTTCAGTCCACCACCTTCGAGACCGAAACGAAACGTGACGGCACGAAGGCTGTAATTAGGATAGATCAATCGAATGTTCACGTCTCCCTTAGCACGGGCTACGCCACTATCCAGAGGCAAAGAATGATGAATGCCTTCGGCTGTAACATATTCGGCACTGACTAATTTCAGCCGTGACCGAAGACTTCGACTTGCTGTAATCAATTTGCGATGGTCCAGGCGTCCCACGCCTCCATTGAGACAGAAGTAAGAACACCCGTTAAACACTTTAACGTTATTGCTGACATCGCTGCACTCCAGTCCGAAAAAGCCGGCAGGAACATTTTCTATCTCATGATAGTTTTCACCTCGCCGCTCCACTAAAATGTAACCGCTCCGGGTTGTCAACCAAAAATGCAGGTTGTCCACAGGAGTAGACGATATAACATTGTCCTGTATCAGATGATCCAGCTTGTGATAGGGCTCAAATTCTCCCGAGGTTCCGGGACGATAAAGTTTATCGCCTTCTGCCAGCACGATATTGCCCCTTATCTTCATTACATGAATCAGACTGCCATTGTTCTTGGAAGTAAGCGATGGATAGTAATGCATAGAGACAATACGCCGGAAATCGCTTGACAGTTCTATGCGATAAACGCCCTTACTCATGTGGGCAGCCCATATCACACCGTCCTTGTCTATCTCAAACTGTATCACGGGGGCAGAGAATCCCTGCAATGTGTTTTGCAGACGCCATTCTCCATCTACATGTTTGTAGACATAGAGGTCGCTGTAAGTCGACTCTATGAGATAGTCTTCGTCGGCGTTCACCGTATAACGCCGCATACAAGTGCTGCTTGGCAAATGATTACTATTAAGTAAAACAGCTCTCATGCCCTCCACTTTCATTGCACCATGATTATTGCCCACTACAATCTGGTTGCCAAACTCTGTCACGTGCCAGTTCTGCTCTTCAGTCCCTGCGATTGGCAAGAGCCTGG
>JBMNUW010000239.1:0-2823 GCA_050946475.1 Prevotella sp. | reverse complement strand
CATAAAGTCATTCCAGGTGCCACAAGGAGCCATGCGCTGTTCAGCGTATGTGTAGCAGTCTTTAAGAATGCCCGATGCCGACAAGATTTTGAACACCTCGTCGTTCTGGTCCACATTGAAATCACCTGTCAAAATAGCAGGTGCGCCTTTGGCAATACTCTTAATACTGTCAACAAGCATTTTCGCACTGTTTCTCCGTGCTTCAACGCCGACATGATCCATGTGACAGTTGAAAAAGAAGAATTTCAGTTTAGTGGACTTGTCCTTGAACTGACCCCAGGTACAAATACGCTCACAGGCGGCATCCCATCCTTTTGAGGGCTTATCAGGGGTCTGCGAAAGCCAGAAATTGCCGTTACGGAGCAACTGCAACTGGTCAGCATTGTAGAAGATGGCAGAATATTCTCCCTTCTCCTTGCCGTCCTCGCGTCCGATACCAATATAGCTGTAACCCTTGAGGCCGGCCGACAAGTCGAGCAACTGGTCATGGAGCACTTCCTGTGTGCCGAAGATAACAGGTTGCTCAAAGTTAATGAGGTCGCAAATGTTCGGACAGCGTTGTTTCCATCCATTGCCTATTTCAGCGTCGTCAGGATTGTTGTACCGAATGTTATAGGTGCCTACATACAGTTTCTGCGCATTCATGCAGAGACAAAAGAAAAGTGACAAGGCTGTCACCATAAATCTTGCTTTATTCATGTTTTCTTATATTTATTGCGATATTCAACGGGTGTCATACCCATGTATTTTTTAAATTGACGGGAAAGGTTCTTGCTGTTCAATCCCCCTACTCTCTCACAAAGATTGTCTATCGAGTCGTCGCTTGTGATGAGCAGCTGCGCAAGCCGTTCCATCCGCATTTTGCAGATGTAGCTGTATGGAGTAGTTTTCATTTCTTCATAGAAGCGCTTTTCAAAGACTCTCCTCGACATGGGCAACTTCTCCACCAAGTCAGCGATGGTTCTGATGTCAGCCAAGTGCTCGAAAATATACTTCAGCGTCTCCCGGATGTAAACGTTCTTCGCGGCGAAATAATTTGTGGAATTGCGCTCCACGACACCTATTGTCTTAACGTATATGTCGTGCCCTTCATACCCCGGATCATTCATCATTTTCTCTATCAGCATAGCAGCCTCGTAACCTGCCTGCTGGACATCCATTTCCATACTGGACAGCTCGGGATAACTGAGAAGGCAGGAGATTTCATCATTGTCTACTCCCAATACCGAGACATCATAAGGAATGTTTAAACCAAGTACATGACATTGTTCAACTATTTTCCTTGACATGGTGTCATCAGCGGCAAAGAGGGCTGTGGAATGAGGCAACTGACTCAGCCAGTGAGAGAGCGGTTCACTATGATAGAACCATAGTTGATCGATACTTTGCCGGCAGCAGGTCATGAGCCGGTCACCCAGCCCGTGACTTTCCAGATAATCACGAAATCCCGCCAACCGCTCGTCGCTCCACACTACATCTTTATATCCGTAGAAAGCAAAATTATGAAAGCCCTTGTTAACGTAAAATTCCGCTGCCATACGGCCAGCCTCCGCATAATTGCTGGTGATGTTGGGCACATAATCGAATCGCTGCTTATAGTCTTGTGCGATAACGACAATATGATTCTTACGAAACAGTGTCAAGTCGTCGGATGACTCGAACTGTCCTATGATGGCATTGGCTTTCCATGCTTTTGCCCAACTTACCACTCCTTGCAATCCTTTCTCCCGTTTGAATTCTGGCGGCATCTTGCAGATAACCCACGGAGAGGTTTCCTGCGAATACCGCAAGATGCCCCGCAGGAGATTCGAAGCATATTGCTCGGTGAAGTCGGACATACATATTAGTTTAATCATCCGTTAACTATAACTTGTTAATATGTTGTAGAGAAACCGTTCTGAGACAATACATAATTATTCAAAGACCTGATGCATTGACTGACCACGCCAACATTGAGGAGTGGTCAGACCGAAAATCTCGGCCATCGTGGCTGCTGTATCAAACTGCATCATTGTCTCGCTGAAGACACCCGTATGCTTAATGTTCTTCCCGCTGATGATAAAAGGAATCTCCATTTCCTGCAAGGTCTTACCGCCATGACTTTTCCCCAAGCCGCCGTGATCGGCTGTGACAATAATGATAGTATCATCGAATATCCCGGCATCTTTCAGAGCCTGAATGATTCGCCCTACATAGCCGTCAACACGCGTCAGCGTTTCATAGTAAGCAGGAGTGTCGTGTCCGATGGCATGACCCACATGATCTATCTGGTCAAAAATGACAGCCACAAAGTTGGGCTTCTTCGTCTTGATATATTCTTCTGACATCCGGCATAACTGTTCGCTGTCCTTTTCATAATTCGATGCCACAGCATTATAGTTGAGTGCAAGCGTGTCCACAAGATATTTTATGCCATCCCATTCAGCCAGACAGCCGATTTCAGAATCGGGATACTGACGCCGCAATTCCGAGAAGATGGTGGGGAAGATGCCGTCGTTGTTAAGTACCATAGAAGGTATTTCCGGCACCCGTGAGTTCCAGTTAGTATAGCCGTGCATCTCAGGAGTGGCACCGCTGAACATGGTGAACCAGTTGACAGCCGACTCTGACGGCAGTACGCTCCGTTTCTTCAGCGTATAACATCCGTTGTTCATCAACGAGCGAATATTAGGGATGCCGGTTGCCTTGGGTACGCTATACGCTCCCCAGCCGTCGAGTCCAATCAGAACGACGTGCTGTGCTTTCCATTTTGCTGATACGGGCGCACAAATGAGGAAGCACAAGATGAGTGAGAAAAGATAATGTTTCATATTTTCATATAGT
>JBMNUW010000238.1:0-2833 GCA_050946475.1 Prevotella sp. | reverse complement strand
GTTGGATTTGAAAGTCCGATAGGCATTTAGCATATCATCGCCTCGTGAGGTTTTAAAGAAAGGTCGAGTATATTTCTTTTCAACCTTATAGTCTTTTCCATCATGTTGAAAATAAACATAGTCGACATCCATTGAGATAGGACTGACAACATAGGTCTTCACAGCACTAGTTTGGATGCCGTTGAAAATATTTTCCTCTCCAACTATAGATGAGAGACTAACAGTATTGTCTGTGATTCGCTGATAAACATTTTCCAAGCTATTAGGATACAATATCCAAACATCTCTTCCTATAACAGCAGAGTTCTTGATACCTGATGAAAATGCGGCGGGGTTCTTTGCAATCCACCCTTCAATATTATTCACTTCTGTGTATTGAAATGAATCATTAGGAATCTTGCTGAGCACCAAAAGACTTGTATAGGTACTCTTGTCTGAAAACACGAGGTTTGCACCAAAAGAAGTAAGGTCTACCAACTCTCTACCTTCTGCAATCATAGACCGCAAACTTGTCCCTGCATCAACTTTCATGAACTTGTTGGGTACTATAAAAGCGAGCATACCTTCGTCTTTAAGCAAGCTAAGCCCTCGTTCAATGAAAAGAAAATACTTGTCAAATTGTTTGTAGGCTGTTTGATAAATTTTCTTATAAAGCGGGAATTCTTTCTTGTTAATATTCTTCATATCCTCGGTTTTCATGTAGGGAGGATTTCCAATAATTAAATCGAATTTCATCCCATTGAAATCAAAGGGATTAATCTCTACTCTTGACTGCTCATCCAAATTGGTGGTATTGTTACTTTCTATCAGACTGTTCCCCCAAAATATGTTATTGTCAAGATTTGGCAATATTGGATGCTCATTCGAAAGGCTGTTGACATCCTCATCTTCAAGCAATTTAAGCAATAGACCGAACTTAGTCGCCTCAACAGCATTGTAGTCTTTATCCACTCCGTAAATACAGGAAACGAGAATATCTTTCTTGTATTCAAAGCGAAGGCGATATGTGTCCACGGAAGTTTGAATAAGAGCTGATTTGTCATGTGTTAAATAGTATTCCACTGCTAATTCGCACAACAATCCGAAAAGTTCTAAAAGAAAGGCCCCTGATCCACAAGCAATGTCAGCAAAGGACATCTCCTTTATCTCTTCAACACTCTTACCCTGACACATCCTACGGACAGTTTTCGACAGTAAGGCACGGATGACGAAAGTTGGGGTCGTCACCACATCCTTATCAACGTTTTCTGGTTTTTTCTCTAATAAGACTTGCCCTTCATTGAATTGCAACTTCTCTGATAAGAACATCTCATAAATTCGTCCAAGTATATCAGAAGACAACACGCTGAACGAATAGGGACTCTCAGGAAAATAAAGCTGTCTGATAATTTCCCAAAATGCATTTCCATTTTCAGAAATAATTTTGTCAGCCGCTGTTGATGCGAACAGCCCCGAATTGTATTTTTTGTCCGAAGAGACAAATTTGTCTATGAGACGGTCGAACGAGCCTCTCTGTGCTATGGACAACAAAGCTTTATATTCCTCAATGTTTCTATCTTCACAAACACGTAAAAAAAGTATTTTGTTGATATAGCTCTGAACGCAGTCATTTAATCCCTCGGGGTCCATTTCTGGTAAGACAGAGTGAATTTCTCTACCGAGTTTCAATCGCCATGTGTCCACTTGCTTTAGAAGATAATCATCCACGGGAGCTGTGCGATCTATTTCCCCTGTGACACACCTCCATTCTTCATCAAAAGAACCATCATAAACACTATTACGCCCCAGCAGCCGACATAAAGTTGAGAATTCGTTAACATATTGAGTGTAGTGGAATGTTCTTATGCGAGCTTTTTCCACACCATCTGTTGCTGTAACAGGTATCGTCATGTCATAGATGGACAAATCTTCAAAATTGGAGAGGACGCTAATCTTTAGACCTGCCGTAAAGCCGTATCTTCTTACTTGTTGAGCAGGCCCATTATTCTGAAGAATATTGACGGAAGGCTTCTTAGCTTCTAAGAAGAACTTTCTCTCAGAGAATAGCCTAAATGTATAATCCGGCTTCTTAGTATGCTCCATCATGCCATCCCTTAGCGACTCTTCCAAGAGGACTTCTCGTTCACTAATAGAACGGCCAGCTATATTCTTAATGTCCCAACCCAATGCTTCAAACAACGGGTCCAGAAAATCACTTCTTAATAGGGTCTCATTGTAGTTTGGGGAATGATAATATGATCTATTAGCCTCATATTTATCTATGAGAGCCTTAACTTTTTCAAGATTGTTCGATATATTGGGTGAGATGAGCATTATTGATGATAATCTTTCTTTATATATATGCAAAGTTAAGCAAAATAATCAGAACTCTACGTGTACATGCAATAAATATTTTTCTATATTCTTGGCACTTGAACGAACTTTTTAAAGCGTTTTTATTATATAAATCTACTCCACTTTCAAATATTCGTCGTATCTTTGTAGCAAATACGAAGTCTGTCCGGATTCCATGAAAAGCCATAGACTTCAAAAATATCAAGCTGTATGGGACTGAGAATATTGAGAATCATTATTGTGGGAGCCCTGACATTTATAATATGCCTTCCTGTCGAGGCACAATCAGAACACAGGAAGACTTATGAAACTCCTGTAAAAAAAGAGTATCCCGCGCTGAACAAGGCAGGAGTAGAACCTGTTTCGCCATCAAACATCATAGAAACGTCGGTCAATGCTACCCCGTCTATTCAACCGATAAGACCCGACAAGGACTCTCTTGTCTTTAACAATCAGGCCTATCCGGCAGAAAAAAATCTCGCACCCAAGCTCCAAGGCT
>JBMNUW010000237.1:0-2946 GCA_050946475.1 Prevotella sp. | reverse complement strand
TTAAGGACAAATTCGCCGTGACAAGCAACAATTGAGCTTTCTCTATCTTCTTGAGATTGATGTACTGAACAGGCGTGTACCCTGTCTCTTTTGCGAAAAGGCGTATAAAATGTCCCTTGGAAATACAGCAATTTTCTGCCAACTTACTTATATGGAGTGGTTCATTAAGATGTTTGCGGATGTAAATTATACTTTTTTCTATTCGGTCATCAGTCACTGTATCTTTTGGATGAGCATACTTAAAAAAACGAGAAAGAAGAATGTAAAGGATTCCTCTTGACTCTATCCGATTATCAAGGGTACGTTGTTTGTTGCGTAATATATTTGAAGCGAGCGTTGAGTCATTGTCATAAGTGCTTGGATCTGAATGCTCCAAGCTCATATATGGATTGAGTTTTACAAGCCGTTCAAACAAATGAATGTCGGTGTCATCAGCCGTCACTTCGGTGGGAAAAGCAAATCTTTCCAGAAAACCCGTATCCATTCCAGCATCCTCATAGATGTGAACGTAATAGTGTACAAAATAACCGTCACATTCATAACTATGAGTAGTGAACTGAGGCACTATGTATAAATGTCCTGGAGTTAGCTTCTGTACTTTATTGCCAATGACAAGGTTTGCGTGTCCATCCACCACATAGTAAATGCGTAAGAAGGGGCTGTTGACATTCTGCCAGTTCCAATCGGCATTATGTCTCGCCAAGCCTACATTAAGCATGAGTGGGTGTAATTGATCGATAGATGATTGTTCAATATTCATAGGGAATTAGTTTTGTTGTTTACAAAGTAAAGAAAAATAACGATACCAAGCAAAAAAATGCCGATATTGTCAAATCGAATATTTATATTGTACAACAAAACTAAGTGTTTATCCAAACTTTTAATCAATTTTGTCGTAAGGAGAAGCAATTTTGATTGTAAGATGGTACATAAAAAAGACCCATGACAGCCGAAGTATTGGCTTTTCATGGGTCGTACTATTATGATGGAGATATGATTAATAACTCTTTGAAGAGGACATTTGCATCTTGACACAACTCAAGTTCAGAGTCTCTTATTTGTCGTAACACGGAAGGCGACTGCTTCGTCACAAGGCACGGAAACGGGACTGACGATATGAAGCCCGCCTTTGTCTTGTTTCCATTTCACGTTTTCAGTGCTGCCCAGCATCTCCACCTTCTTGATTTTGCCTTTTAGCTTGCCACCGCTTGCCAAGCTCTTCACAACAATGTCCGTGTCGGGACGTCCTAAAGTGAAGACATACAAGTTGTTTCCCTTTTTGGTGAAGCGAATGTCCCTGGCAGTAAGTTTAATGTTTTTTTCGTTGAATCCCTGCTCCTTGATGCCGTTTCTCTTCTCCGAGGCCGGTCCTTCTCCAAAGGTTACCCAAGGACGCGTACCATAGATTGCCTCGCCATTGATGCGCATCCACCGGCCTATTTCCTTGACGATTCGATGCTCCGTCGGGTCAATGGTGCCATCGCTGCGGACAGGGACGTTGAGCAGCAGATTACCGTTCTTGCTCACGATGTCGATAAGCATGGTGATGACTTGCTGCGGAGTCTTGTAGGTGTCGTCGTAGTAGCGGAACTTGTCATAGTGCCAGGAGCCGATGCAGGTGCAAGTCTGCCAGTGGAGAGGCTGGATGGAGTCGGGAACTCCGCGCTCCACGTCCCACACGATGGTTTGTTTCATTTCCGGCGTGAGAATCTTGCCCGTGGCCACTGCCATGTTCTTTCCGCCATGCTCTGCCATGCTCTTGTTGTAAAGATGCGCGGTGATTTTCAAGCCGCAGTCGCTGACGGGCCATAGCGGTACGTAAGTGTCATCGTAGTAGACGATTTGCGGATCGTACTTGTTGATGAGGTCCACGGAACGGTTGTAGACACGGTCGCAATAGGCCTGGTCGGGCGTGGTCACCTCTCCTATTTGCCAGTCCCACTTGCGACTGTTCTTGCTGAGGGGGTGTCGCTGTTCATAGAGGTCCTGGACGTCATAACCTTCCCACCAGGTACCCTTACCGTCTGCCTTGGTGAGCCATCCGTCATAGCGCACACCCTTGAGAGGTCCCTTGCTGTCGGAGCCTCGGCTTGTCTCATACCAACACCACGCATGAGCCAAGTGAAGGCTCACACCAAATGGCAAGCCATACTTCTTGGCTGCCGCTGCCCATCCGCCAATGATGTCTTTATGAGGACCCATGTTGACCGAGTTCCAAGGCTGATATTTCGAGTCGTAGTTGTCGAAGTTATCATGGTGGTTTGCCATCGCCATAAAATAGCGAGCTCCACATTCCTTATAAAAAGCCACCAGACTGTCCGCATTCCAGTGCTCTGCCTTCCAACGGGGAATCCAGTCCTTAAAGCCCTTCTCGGACGGATGGCCCATCATGGCTATCTGATACCTGTAATACCTGTGACCTTGTTCGTACATCTTGCGAGCATACCAATCGCCATACTCGGCAGCACACTGCACTCCCCAATGAGCCCAGATGCCAAACTTGGCATCCTCGAACCACTGAGGGCATTGGTAACCGGACAAGCCTTTCAACGTAGGCTTGAACTTACCGGTCTGCATGGGCTCTTTGTCCGTGTTGACCACAACCTTGAAATCCTGGGCACTCATGCCCTGAGCCATCATAATGGAGATGACAGAAATTATTAGTTTCTTCATTTATTATATATATATTATTATGTATGATTCATCATTTACTTGAACCATGGCAATATTTATAATTTACTGGTACTAGCTGACAGCGCCTTCTGTTAAGCGAAGAAAATACCGTGAGCGAAAGAAATCACCGATGGATAACTATTAACATTCACAAAGCGCAGAGGTTTAGTTTTGTTGTTTACAAAATAAAGAAAAATAATGTTTCCATGCAAGAAAACATCAATATTATCAAGTCGAATGTCCATATCGTACAACAAAATCCTACAATTTTAT
>JBMNUW010000236.1:0-3010 GCA_050946475.1 Prevotella sp. | reverse complement strand
CGCTGTACTCGTTCTCTTCCTTGTTACGGCTCTGCTCAAAACTCTCGTTGTCGAAGTTCCATTTATCGTCGCCAATCTTCATGCCCAAGTACTGAGCAATGGCATCGAAGCCCTGGTGGATAAGCATAGTGCCGACAACGGAACAGAGGACATAGAGACAGCGGTTGAGGGGATAACCGGCAAAAGCGCCGTTGAGGGGCATGCCGTAGAAGACAAAGCACAGGACTATCATGGTTACTCCGGCGAGGACAGGATAGAGCACCATCGTCTTGAGGTTCCATTTGAGGCTCTTTCTCGCTCTCGTGCCGATGCAGGTAACGGTAATACAGATAAGCTCCATCACCTTGCAGGTAGCCACGGAGTCGAAGACCTTGAAGCGGTGAAAGAGCTCAAGGACGAATGCAATCATGGAGTTGGAGGTCGTGACGGGCAGATTCATCACAATCTCTACAATCAGTATCAGGTAGATGCACGAGCGAAACATATTGTACATCTGTTGCTGTTCACGGGTTTCTTCCATATTTATCAAGAATTAGAGAATTTGAGAATAATCAGTTAAAGAGTTGGTAGATGAAAATTTGACCAAAACCGGCGCACCCGATAAACCCTGTGGTTTTAGTTTTATAACCAAAACCAATAAAACCCTTTGTGCCAGCGTCAAGGGCCAACGCCCTTTGCCTTTTGCCGGGTGATGGCTTGTGAGAGGCTACGCCTCTTACCGCCATCACCCAACAACCGGCAAATCCTCCTCTGTCGGATAATGACGCTGACACAAAGAAAAACCTCGCTCGTTCCTCGCTGAAAAACATCAGTACCCCCACAATATTTTGTAAATGTACGCAGTTCTTTATGTAGACAAATACACTAAGAACCATAGACAATGAATATACAGATAAGCAAAGATCATATTGAGTCTACTTTGTTGGAGAAGTTGAAGCACTATGTCTATCCCATATTAGGCTGCTGTCAGGAAGTGCATAGGGAGATGGGGCCTTGGCTGAACGAATATATGTATCAAGATGCATTGAAGATTGCACTTGAAGATGCCGGTATACCCTACAAGGCCGAGTATGTCTTCCATGCCAACTTCCATGACCGGGTGATTCCTCACGAGCATCGATTGGACTTCCTTATTGACAACCATGTCATCATAGAATGTAAGGCTATCAACGAGATTGGCCCGGAACAACGTCAGCAACTATGGAATTACCTGCGTCTTACGAATTATCGTATTGGCATTCTCTATAACTTTGCTCCTACTAAGGATCAATGTGAGAAGTACTACTATGATCCTGAGACGAAACATATCACTGCGTTCTGAAGTATCACTGCGCTATCCGGTTTTTTTAGCGAGGAACGAGCGATGTTTTTCTTGCTGTGATGCAAGCCTGAGGAACGAAGGCTGGCACTTCGTCGCATCGACTTGCCGAAGCTTGCTTCGGAGCAAGACGATACGGCGAAGTGCCAAAGGGCGCAGCCCTTGCATCACAGAAAGTGTTTTTGGGGTTTTTGTCTGAATTTCTTAGTGCAGGTTTATCAGCAGATCCGGCGCAAAGCTGTCGGCATTGAGGATGTCACGGTAGTTGATGTCGAGATAGCTGACACGACCGCTTATCTGGTCCTCGGTGATTTCAAGGCGAAGCTTCTTCTCTTCAGGGAAGGTAAGCTTCTTGAGGACAATGACGTTGCGGTAGGCCTTGGTGAAGTGGTCGGCATGGTTGACCATATACACCGGTGTGAGCTCAATGGTCTGTGAGTTCGTTGCCTTGAGCTCTTTCTTGTCCATCAGCTTCAGACGGATCTCAGCGATGTCGTACTTGATGTTGCTCTTGTTCTGCAGTGAGAAGTCGATGAAGAAGTAGTCGCCGACGGTGTAGATGTTGTTAACCTGCGCACGGATACCATACTGCTTGCCGTGCACACGGAAGCATTTGCGGCGGCTGGTGAAGATGGACCAGCAGAGACGGGACATGTCGCCCTGCGTCATGCTCACCTCAGGGTTGGTGTAGTCGCGGATGTCGTCCTGGCCGACGGTATAGACGGAGTGGGCTCGCTTCGGGGCTTTGGTGTAATAGACGGTGAACTGGGCGATGTGACGCTCGCCGATGACCGTTACCGTTCCCGCCAATTCATTGTCCATCAGCGTGGACTTGGGTTTCAGGCGGACGATGTTGTCGGCACACTGGTTGCCTACAAGTTTGTCAGTGGAGATGTCCACGAGTTTGATACCCTCCGGCATAATGAGATGGGTGGTCACCTGGTCGTTGACGTAGATGACGGTCTTCTGCAGGTTGCTCTCGAAGATGCGTGCATCGTCCTCCGTGAGGCGGTGGATGTAGCGGACCTTTACCGTGTCGGGCTGTGCAGCATGGATGGTCATTGAAAGGAAAAATGCGAGTGTAAGAAGTATCGTTTTCATATTCATAATGGATTTGGTATTGTTGTTATTGAATTAGTTTTGAACGCTTGAGACATTTTACTCCCCTCCCTATTGGGGAGGGGCCAGGGGTGAGGCCTTAGTCTTGCTGTGTATTTATAAGATAGACAATGGTATTGTACTTGATTTTAGCTTTGTTCTTTCTGATATTCTTCGACACGGCGGAGCTGGCAGACTGGTACATATTCTGCAGGGCTTGCAAGGCGATAATCTCCGGGGACACGCCACTTGTTCCGTTCACGTCGAACTGGATGTTCTGCGCGGCGACATTGGAGCCTGCGTCCTTCACCATCTCACGGAACGTGGACTCGGGGACGTAGAAGCCTTCCATACCGTCGTTGTCAAAGACACTGAGGTTGACCTTGATGAACTTGTTGCCGACGAGGATGCTGGTGATGTTCGCCATGACACGCTGCTGTCCGAAGCCCGTGACGATACCGTAGAGGTAGGAGCCTTTCTTCAGGCGGATGCCTTTCACGGTAACGTCATCGAGGAGCTTGAAACGGAGACGGGTGCCCTCACGTGCCTTGGTGGTCTTGTCAATCATCGCTTTGATAAGTGGCTCATCGACAT
>JBMNUW010000235.1:0-3024 GCA_050946475.1 Prevotella sp. | reverse complement strand
AACTAAATTATGACAAAATTATGGAAGAATTAAAAAACAGGTACGACTTTATTTACCTATTTGACGTGAAAGACGGTAATCCAAATGGAGACCCTGATGCAGGCAACATGCCAAGAATAGACTCGGAAACAGGCGAAGGATTAGTGTCGGACGTTTGCCTAAAACGTAAAGTACGCAACTACGTACAAGCACTGAAAAACAACGAATCTCCTTTTGATATATTTATAAAGGAGGGGTCGGTTCTGAACGACACTATCGTCAACACCTCCAAAGAAACCAAGACCAAAGAAGAGGCATGTCAAACAATGTGCAAACGGTTTTATGACGTTCGGACCTTTGGAGCTGTAATGACCACAGGCAAGAAAAATGCAGGACAGGTTCGGGGACCAATTCAGCTGACCTTTGCCCGCTCAATATCACCCATTATCACTGCAGAGCATACCATTACCCGAATGGCGGTTACAGACGCGAAAGACTCGGATGCAAACGAAATGGGAACAAGACAAACCATGGGGCGGAAGTACACAGTCCCATACGCCTTGTATCAAACTCAAGGTTTTGTCTCGGCCAACCTTGCCAAGAAAACCGGGTTTACAGAAGAAGACCTGCAATTATTCTGGGACGCGTTAAAAAATATGTTTGATGTGGACCATAGCGCGGCCCGCGGTACAATGTGTCCACGAAAACTCATCGTCTTCAAGCATGACTCAGAACTTGGGAATGCACCTTCATATCAACTGTTCGACTTGGTAAAGGTAAGGGAAAAAGATTCTACAAAACCTGCCAGGTCATACGAAGACTATGAGGTGACTGTAGACAAAGAGCACTGTCCTGAAGGAGTTGAGATAAAAGTTATGATTTAACAAATGATGTATGACAACGAACATCTGTTGATGCTCTCCGGTATCCAGCACTATGCTTTTTGTCCCCGGCAATGGGCATTGATACATCTGGACCAGGTATGGCATGACAACCATCTCACCATTGAAGGTGAGTGGTTGCATCGCCATGTTGATAATCCTTTTGAGATGGGGCGAAGTAAAGACACTGTGCATCTCAATGCCGTCGCAATCGTTTCCTACAGATTAGGGCTATACGGCATCGCAGATTTGCTCGAACTGTACAAGGCTGATGGTGAACCAAATACTATCAAAGTGCCCAAATATCCGGGAGACTGGAAGGTTTGCCCTATAGAATATAAACGTGGCAGGCCCAAGGATACAAGAATCGACGAAGCGCAACTCTGCGCCCAAGCCATCTGTCTGGAAGAAATGTACGACATCAACATTGAATCCGGGGACATTTACTATGAACAGATTAAAAGAAGGGTTACTGTATCATTTGACAAGATATTGAGAAGCACCGTGCAAGATTATTGTCAAGCCATGCATCAATTATTCGAGCAAGGCAAAGAGCCGGAGGGAATTTACTCAACCAAATGCAAATCCTGTTCGCTTAACAACACTTGTATGGTAGACTCTTTACGTCATGCACCCATGGTGCGGAATTATCTTGATATCCTAAAACAATGAGAAAATTATTGAATACACTTTATGTGACAGATCCCGATGTTTTTCTTTCGAAGGAAAATAATACGGTTGTGGCTAAAAAGAATGACGAAGTGATTATGCGGATTCCTGCTATCAACCTTGAAAGTATCGTATGTTTCAATTATTTGGGAGCCAGCCCCTACTTAATGAAACTCTGTGTGGAAAACAATATTGGGCTATGCTTCCTCACGCCTTCCGGGAATTTTCTCGCTCGTGTGACAGGTAAAGTTAATGGCAATGTCCTATTGCGACGTACACAATACCGCATAGCGGACGAGGAGGAGGAATCATTAAAAATAAGCCGCATCATGATTGCCGGTAAGATTTACAATGCCAGAAAGGTTGTCGAACGGTTCAAGAGAGACTACGTGGGAAAGGAAGATAACGCTCAAGTTCAAGCGTTGTCACGGCAACTGGACAGATGCCAACGGCTTGCACTCAAAGCTGCTACTACGGAAATGCTAAGAGGACTGGAAGGCGAAGCTGCTCTTCTCTATTTTTCGATGTTCGATCAAATGATTGTGGCGCAAAAGGAATCATTCAAGTTTATGGGACGTAACCGACGTCCTCCTAAAGACAGAGTCAACTGTCTTCTATCCTTTTGTTATACATTGTTGGCACACGAAGTGCAATCCGCATTAGAAACTGTAGGACTGGACCCCTATGTAGGCTTCTTGCATACAGATCGTCCGGGACGTCCGGGATTAGCTCTTGACATGATGGAAGAACTGCGTTCTTATATGGCGGATCGCATGGTGCTCACCCTGATCAACAAGCGTCAAGTGTCGCATCATGATTTTATTGAAAACGGTGCGAACAATATTGTGATGACAGACAGTTGCAAGCGCAAAGTTCTCTCGGCCTGGCAGAAAAGGAAGAAAGAGACTGCCAATCATCCATTCCTAAATGAGAAAGTAACCATTGGATTGTTTCCATACATTCAAGCTATGTTATTGGCAAGGCACATTCGTGGAACCATAGAAAAATATCCGGTATTTCTAATACAATAAAAGATGCTTATACTAGTTACTTATGATGTAGACACCACATCACCCGCCGGACAAAAGAGATTGAGGGAAGTTGCAAAAAAATGTTTGGATTATGGTCAGCGCGTCCAAAACTCTGTGTTCGAATGTATTGTAGATTATTCACAATTCACTCAACTCAAATTAGATTTGTTGAGCATTATGAATGTCAATCATGATAGTATTCGATTCTACAAATTAGGGAACAACTATAATACAAAGGTGGAAACTCTCGGAATAAAACAAGAACAAAACTTAGAAGGAGCGCTTATCATTTGAGACCTGCGAACCCGGAGTGACTTCTGCTTTCCCGAATCATTCGCACATTCTGATTATCAATAGACTCGCTATTATTCTATCTTAGAGTTACAATTATTATATAAAGAAACTTACCATTCGCATTTTATAATTGTATCGTATTATGCATTAATCACTTATATTAAAGCTGT
>JBMNUW010000234.1:0-3069 GCA_050946475.1 Prevotella sp. | reverse complement strand
CTTGGTGGTGCCGAAGTTGTAGCGTGCGTCCCACACGAAGTTGTGGTACTCGTAGGAGAGGCCTACGGGAATGGAGAGCGTCGTGGAATTTACATGGCTGTAATTGTCGTCGTTCACATTGAATTCTGGCTGCAGACCTACTTTCACGGCAAGTCCGCGGGTTACATAGACATTGGCCAAAATGGGGATATTGATGTAGTCTAATTTTGCATCTTCGTTGCCTTGCTGAGAATAAATTGCTCCTGCAGACATACTGAATATGGGTGATATCTGAAATTCAAATTCAGCACCCAGCCCAAGTCCTACTCTTGATCCTCCTTCAGTGTCCGTTAAATCTGCTACATTAAGTGCAATCTTAGGTTGTACTGTAACGGTTCCTACTCTGTGTTGTGCAAAACCTGTCATGGTAGCTATTGCCATCATGGTTGTCAAAACAATCTTTTTCATTTTACGTTAGTTTATTGTGTGTGATAATTTTTATATCTCTTCTTTCGGTGACAAAAATAAAGAAAAATGGTATAGCTTAGTTCTTTTGTTTTGAATTATTAACCTAAATGTGTCGGACGCAAAACGAGGCTCCGCAAAGATTCCTAAAGGAACCCATACTTGAGCCTCGTAGAGAGATCTTCGTGCAGAGCACCACTAAAAATGTTTTAATATGTTTCGAGCAGGGTCGTAACTGCCCTGTCTCATCCAACTGTCATTCTTCGTTCAGTTTTTTCCAGATGTCAAGGAAGGTATTGTGGTCAAATTTCCTGCCGTAGTCTGTCACGACCCCGGCATCCTGCAATACGTCGTAGGCCTGTTGTGAGATATACTCTGCCCACACTTGTTTTACACCTCCGTCTACCATCATCCTTGCTGCCGAACGTCCCAAGGCTTTGACGGCTATCTTGGAACCGAGAAGGAGCTCGGGTTCGTTTTGGGAAATATTATAGAGACGACGTACACCGTGTCCGTTGAACGTCCGGATTTTCCCCTCATGAAGTACGACCAGCGTACATTGCTCGTTGTCGAGCGTGTCTATTAATTCTTGCATCATAGGTCATAATTGTTTTGGGTTTCTATTCTATTGGCAAATATAGATAAAGATTTTGAATATCTTGTAACAGAAACAGAAAAAGTAAAGATTGATGAAATCTCTCTCTTGAAAACTTTATGAAGAGTGAACCAGGACAATAATGTAAGAGACGGGTTGATGCTTCTGCATATTCTTGTTATAAAACTATAATGCTCCCATTTTCCCGTCTATGTTATTGTCACGGGAACATGGGAGCATGCTTGATGGTTTTTTAGTTGGTGTTATTTGCCGGTGGCCATGTGATGGAAGCGCTTGAATCCATAGTAACCCATCAGGACAATGCTTACGGTGAGCCCAAGAACGCTCCATCCGATGTTCATGCTTTCTATTTGCGGTGTAAGTACGTATCTCAAAGCCTCGTTGGCATACATCAGCGGATTCAGTGCCGTTAGCCACTGGAACACCGGCAGACTGTCCAGACTCTTCCAAGAGAAGAAAATGGCTCCTGAGAAAATCATAGGCATCAGGAAACCCGGGAACATGGCAGCTATCTGCATAGGCTTAATGATGGTACCTACGAGGAGACCCATTGTAGCAGAGGCCAGGGCAATGAGCAGTAGCAGGGGTATCAATATCAATACACCTTGAGGTGTGAGCGTGAAGTGGACATCGGCTCCCATGAAGATGGCGGAGACTGGTAATACCAACAGGGCTCCTATGAATGCCTCGATGATGCCGACAACCATTTTTGCCACTGCAATGAAATTTGAGGAGACTGGAGCCTGTAGTCGGTCTTCAATCTCGTGCATGTTGTTGAAGTCCATGGTGAAGGGAATGGCCGTACCGTGAATACCTGTCACGATGATACTCATGCCTATCATACCGGCGAACATCTGTGTCGGGAACGATTCGGGCAGCATGCCGATATGGGGCAATACGTAACCGTAGGTGATGATAAGAATGGTGGGAAGCATTACAACACGAAATACGAACTCCCACTTGTCGCGCCACTGGGCGATGAGGTCGCGCGCTACCATGGCGCGGAACACACTGAAATATTTATTCTTCATTACTGTTTTTCTTTTAAGGCAGGTCCTGTTTTATGTCAAGGAGAATATTGAATTCTACGACAGAAATAACGGAACCTATTTCGAAACGTAAATCAACAATGCTGCGTAAATTTTAATGCGAGTCGTACATGGTGGGATTTATCTTGCCACCAGTAAGATAGACGAAAACATCGTCGAGGGTGGGTTTCTGAATCTGTTCTTTAGGAACGAGAGCTTTCAGCTCATCGCTGGTGCCGAGAGCTTTCAGTTCGCCGTGGTTTATGATGGCAATGTGCTGGCAGAATCGTTCCGGTTCCTCCATGTAGTGGGTGGTCAGGAAAATCGTTGTGCCCTGACGGTTCAGTTTCAGCATTTGTTCCCACAGTATCTCGCGATAGTTGGGATCAAGACCAGTGGTAGGCTCGTCAAGGAACAGGAGTTCGGGCGAGTGCATCATAGCGCGTGCGATTTTCAGTCGCTGGGCCATTCCGCCAGAGTAAGTAGAGACATAGTCATTCTGTCTGTCGGCAAGTCCGAATGCTTCAAGATAAGCGTCGGCTCGTTCCTGAGCTATCTTTTTGTCCATGCCAAAATAGCGAGCGTGGAAAAGCAGGTTTTCCCGTGCAGTGAGGCTACGGTCCAGATTATTGTGCTGAGCCACAACGCCAATCTTGGCGCGTGCCTCTACGGGATTTTCGATGGCCGAAATGCCGTCTATAAGAATTTCACCTCCGGAAGTTGCCAGTTGAGTGGTGAGCATGGAAATGGTGGTACTCTTTCCGGCACCGTTAGGTCCGAGGAATCCAAAAATTTCTCCGCGTCTTACATCGAAGGAGATACCCTTGACGGCTTCCACCTCATGTCCGTTCTTGTTACGGTAGGTCTTCTTCAGATTCTTGACATTTAGAATAAAGTCTTGTGTCATCTTTTGTGCTTTTATTAATTTCCGGTTGCAAAATTACGAAGGTTTAAGGCTAACGGTGTTATGTAATTATGGAT
>JBMNUW010000233.1:0-3089 GCA_050946475.1 Prevotella sp. | reverse complement strand
TTACCAATATTTCCAAGAGGCGGGGCTCCGCTGGAGTCCTGCCTTTTTGATTCATAAGGAGATTGCTGTCGATGCGGCCAGTCCCCTTCAAGATGAAAAAACTCCTTTTGACATGCTAAGGAAAATATTTACTATCTTACTGCTCTTGCTTGCTACCGTCAACGTGTTCCCGCAGCAGAGCCTCAAGTTCCACGACGGACAATTCAAGATTGTCCAGTTCACCGATATTCATTACAAATTGCACAACCGGGCATCAGCCGCCGCTCTGCAGTGTATCAACGAAGTCATTGAACGGGAACAGCCTGACTTGGTTATCCTCACAGGTGACGTGGTGTATTCTCGTCCCGCCGACTCTACGTTGATGACGGTAGCAAACGTACTGGACGGGAAGAAGGTACCTTGGATAATGCTCTTCGGCAATCACGATGAGGAAAGGGGACTCAGCAATCGTCAGCTCAACAATCTGTTGACTCAGTGCGCTTACAACGTACAGCCGGACCCGATGGGCAGCACTTCTCTTGACGGAGTAGTCCGCATCAAAGGAAGTAAAGGTAACGGCACTGCTGTCGTACTCTATTGCTTCGACTCGCACAATCACTCTCGACTCTCTACTGTGAAAGGCTACGCATGGATAGAGCCTCAACAGGTGGAATGGTACCGCAAGACCAGCCAGCGCATCACCACTGAGGCGGGTGACACATTGCCTTCATTGGCTTTCTTCCACATTCCTCTTCCGGAATTCCGTGAGGCTGCCGAGAACATGAACGAGGTGATGGTGGGCAACCGGATGGAAAAGGTGTGCTGCCCGGAACTCAACACCGGACTTTTCGCCACGATGCGCATACAAGGTGACGTGATGGGCATCTTCTGCGGTCACGACCACGACAACGACTTTGCCGTGATGCACAAAGACATCTTGTTGGCGTATGGCAGATTCACCGGTGGCAACACAGAGTACAACCATTTGAGAAACGGCGCACGTGTCATTGTGCTGCATGAAGGAGAGCGCAGGTTCGACACCTGGATTGACGTGAGGGGTGGCGGCAAGGAGTTTGAGGTCACTTATCCGAAGAATTTTATCAAAGACAACTGGAGAGCCAGACCTATCACAGAGAATAATAATACCAACCGATAATGACTCACTGCAAGTTTTTCCTCCTACTGTTGTTCCTTGCTTCCGCCTTGACCGGCAGGGCAGGAACAGAACCGGTGCCACAGTGGTTCCGCAATGCCGTCATCTATGAAATCTATCCTTCTGCCTTTGCAGACAGCAACGGCGACGGCATGGGGGACCTTGCAGGTATCACCCGGCATCTTGATGACATCAAGGCGCTCGGGTGCAACACCATTTGGATAAACGCGTGTTTCTCCTCTGAATTCAAGGACGGCGGCTATGATGTCACCGATTACTATCGCATAGCCCCGCGATATGGTACCAATGAGGACATGGCTATGCTGTTGCGTGCCGCCCATGAACGAGGCATCAGAGTACTGCTCGACCTTGTGGCGGGTCACACCAGCAATCATCATCCTTGGTTTCTCCAGTCGATGAAAAAAGAAACCAACGAGTTTTCCGACAGGTATATCTGGACCAACGACACTGCTGTCAAGCCTCCTAAATTCGTAACCCCCGAACCGTCAGATACCATAAGAAACGGCAACTATCGAAAAAACTATTTTCCCTTCCAGCCGGCACTCAACTATGGCTATGGAAAGATTGACCCTTCCCATCCCTGGGAAGAGCCAATCACAGCCGCCGGTCCTACTGCCACGAGGAAAAGTCTGATGCACATCATGGACTTTTGGGCTGACATGGGATGTGACGGATTTCGCATTGACATGGCTGGTTCCCTGGTCAAGAACGACCCGACTCTTGAGGCTACGTCACGGCTCTGGAACGAGGTGAGGGCTCATTATCTCAGTCAGCATCCTGAGGGGGTGTTACTTGCAGAATGGGGTCACCCGGACAAAGCGCGGCGCATAGGTTTCACGGCAGACTTCCTTTTCCAGTTTGGACTTGACGGCTGGCGCGACTTGTTTTGCAATGAGACCGGCGTTTACAGGTATGACACCTGCTATTTCGATGTTCGGGGCACAGGCACTCCCAAGCGATTTATCCACAGTCTGCTCAGCAGCCTCGACTCCTTGCAGAATGAAGGCATGGTGTGTCTTCCCACCGGTAATCATGATGTGCAACGCTTGAACTGCGGACGGCGCAATTCGCCCGAAGAACTAAAGACAGCGCTGACATTCCTTTTGCTCATGCCCTGTGTGCCCTGCATCTATTACGGCGATGAGATTGGCATGAGATACCGCGAGGGCCTCCCTGACATTGAGGGAAGCATGATTAAAGCCGGCAACAGGGCCGGGTCACGAACAAAGATGGAGTGGAATCGTGTCGCAGAACAATCTTCTTCACCGGCATCTATCTACAATACCGTGAAAGCATTGCTGCAACTGCGTGCGTCTCATCCCGCTTTGGGAACGAATGGCGGAATCGTCTTCCTCACGACTTCTGACGGACACTTCGGCTGCCGGGGAACGGACTATCCTCTGACTTTCATCCGGCAGGACGGAAAAGAGCGGTTTCTCATCTCCGTCAATCCCTCAGGACGCGAAGTGACTGCCACCTATCCACGACCCGAGGATTTAACGGAGAAAACAACTGAAAGCGTGTTGCGCAATGCTGACAACAAAGCTAAAATAAACCGCAAGAAGCTGAAAGTGACGCTTGCTCCTACTTCCTTCCTTGTTTGCAAATTGAAATAAAACTGTTGAGCCTTATGAAAAAATACATTCTACTATTCTTGCTATATTTTACCATCATTCCCGTCGTTGCCCAATCCCCTTGGACGATAACAGCCGTCAACCCTTTGGAGGGTTCCTATTTCGGCGAGACGGTTTCTAACGGTATTTTGGGGCTCAAGTCATCAAGGCTGCCATTGATAAATGACGGGGTCATGCTGGCTAACACCTACGACAGGGATGCCAAGGAAAATATCGATACCTATTTCGACAACATCAAGTTTCTGAATCTTGGATTAGCCGTTGACGGAGAGACTATCGGCTCAGAAGGACTTAGCTCTTAC
>JBMNUW010000232.1:0-3097 GCA_050946475.1 Prevotella sp. | reverse complement strand
GCTATGGCTTCGTGTGGATGTGTACTCACGATGGTGGTGTTGTGCGCTACGATGGCTATGACTATCATAGCTTCGGAGTGGGAAATACAGCCATGCCTTTGCTAAGCAACTCTTCGCGACATATTACGGAAGACGCTCATCGGCGCCTGTGGATTTCTTTTGATGAGGGCACACAAGTGCTCGACCTTCAGACATTGCTCCCCGTGATTCCCAAGACTGCTGACAGTCGGCTCGCTGCTAAGCTAAAGAGCGTGCTTGCAGAGCAGGGCGACAATGTTCTGTCAGGAAGCAATGGCGATCTGTGGATACTCACGCGCGCGCATATATATAATATAGGTATGGATGCCGACGGAACAGTGACGCGTATCAGTGGAATTGCAGTGACACCGAATCCTAATGGAGGTTGTCTGCGGAGTGCCGATAGTCATGGAGCCGTTTATGCCTCTTACGCATCCTCTGTCTGGTTGTTAAAGTTTAGTGGTGGTAAGCTTCATGCCACTAATCTCGCCGGTCGCTATCCTGTGATGGCCAACAGACTGGTGAATGATGTAGTAAGTTATCGGGGTAAAATTTATTTTGCTACGAGTAGCGGTCTCTTTCGCAGCGACGGAAAGGGGTGGCATGCTGGTCAGGCGGGGTCTATCTTGCCTCATGATGTGGTGTCCAGTTTGTTGGTAACGCCCGAAGGAAAGCTTTTCATTGGTACACTCGGAGGCATTTCTATCTTCGACGGTGATGAGCGTCACACGAGGTTTTGGACCATGCAGGACAAGACGAATCCTCTGAGCAGCAATTTCGTAAGATGCCTTGAGGCTACGAAAGGTGTTCTATGGGTGGGCACAGAGGCTGGTGGAGCGATGAAAGCCTATCCTCGGTTGCTCGTATTGACTAACTACGTGCACGGTGATTCTCCCTCCTCTATTTCGCCTAATGCCGTCAATGCCATCTATACGGAGTATAACGGTACCCTTTGGGCAGGCACTGTAGAAGGAGGACTGAACCGAAAGGCTCCCGGAGAAAATACTTTTACCCATTATACAACTGCTAATTCTGCTCTGCCGCATAATTCTGTTTCTGTACTTGCTGCTGATGAGAATGAGAGACTATGGATAGGTACTTGGGGTGGAGGACTGGCTTACGTAAGTTTAGACAGGCCGGGAGAGATTCATCGTATCACGGTGGATCCTGAACACCAGGAACATTTATACTTTGTGGGCTCTTTGATGTACGATTCTCACAATAAGGGCTTGTGGGTTGGAACCAACGACGGCCTGTTCTTCTATTCTTACGAAAGACGGCGCATGGAAGACCCATTCCCTGGATGTAGGGATATAAGAGGATGTATAGGCAGTGCCGTGACTGGAGACGGAAGACTCTGGATAGGGTGCTTAGACGGTTTGGTGGCGGTTGACCTCTTTGCTACAAAAAACGGACGTAGACATTACGAGGTTCAACGGTGGCATCACAAGCTCGATAACCCTAAAAGCGTGGCTGTAGAAAAAATCATCGCCCTTTGTCCTGCAAGAGACGGCACCCTCTGGCTCGGGAGTAGGGGATACGGACTCTATCATATGCTTAGCGACTCACAGGGACGTGACAGCTTCGTGAACTATTCGCAGCGCGACGGACTCGCAAATAATGTGGTGAGGGGAATCACGGAGGACGAGAGCGGCAGGCTTTGGGTGACTACCGATAACGGACTATCCGTGTTACAACCTCGCACGGGCATGTTCTCCAACTTCGATGAGAGTGACGGCCTGGTTAGTTCTCAATTCTATTTCAATAGTGCGGTGACGGCTGCCGACGGCACTATCTATCTGGGTAGTGAGAAAGGTTTGACAGAAGTGACACGCCTGAACTCCAAGGTATCACATCGTGGAGTGCTGCGCTTCACGGGTCTTGTCGTGGGCAATCAAGAGGCAAAAGCACACAGTACTTTTCTTGATAAGGATATCTCTCAGGCTAAGGAGGTGAGACTCCATGAAGCCGACCGCTCCATTACTATCGAGTTTGCCGCATTGAATTACGGGCCTGAGAAGATGGGCAATTATTTCTGCCGTATGAGCGGTTACGAAGATGAGTGGATGGCATTGCCGCCGGGACAGCATAGCGTACGCTATTCTGGTCTGCCCTCCGGTCGTTATGTATTCGAGGTACGCTACGTGTCGGGTATCTTCGACAAATCACCGCAGACAGTGAGCATTGATGTCGTAGTGAGCCCGTATTTCTGGAAAAGCTGGTGGTTCATCCTGTTGGTAGTAGTGCTGTGCGCAGCTGCTGTTTATGGGCTTTATGCTTATCGATTACGCAAACTCCATGTCGAGGAAGTGTTACGACTCTATCAGCCCATAGCCAATGCTCTGAAAGAAAGTCCGGACCCTGTGATGTTGCAGTCGCGTATTCAGAATATCATCCATAACAGTCAACTCTTCAACGTCAGTACGGAAAAGCGAATGCAAGCAGACATCGAGGGGAAGAAACAACAAGAACATAAGTTCATCAAGACGGCGTTGAAGGTGATGGAGGAGAATTATTCCAATTCTGACTTCGGAGTTACTGAACTCTGCGAGGCATTGAATATGAGCCGTGGAGTGGTCAACAAGAAACTGAAGGAAGAGACCGGTGTGGCTTCCTCTCAGTTCATCCGCAACTACCGCCTTGAAGTTGCTCACCGTAGAATACTTAGTAAAGATAAGAATATTAATGTGTCGGAACTGGCCTACGATGTCGGCTTCAATGACCCTAAATATTTCACTCGCTGCTTCACAAAATACTATGGGGTGTCTCCATCGGAGTTGATGAACCAAAATAATTCATAATGCATAAATCATGATTAGATGTGTATTGTGTGTAGTCTTAGGAGAAAATTTAACTAAGATAACTTGTTACAATGAAAGACAACCAATGAACGTTTTGTGGCGATAGCCTGTTCATTAGTTGTCTCTTGTTTTTTTATTCTAGATACAAATTGATAATAAAGGACAGCTTTTGTCTGCTTTGAAAAATCATCATGAGTTTTCTGTCATAACTCTTTTTTTCAACATGCTTTCAACGATGCAATTCTTGAAATTGTTTTCTGGAATTCGCTGAAGTTTGT
>JBMNUW010000231.1:0-3143 GCA_050946475.1 Prevotella sp. | reverse complement strand
GACGGAATCTGCTTGAAATCCTACGACGCTACAACTTGCAACGACAGTATCATCATCAGGGACTGTGAGGTGCGCAGCAGTGCCAGTGCCATCAAGTTTGGCACAGGCTCGTATGGAGGCTTCCGCAACATTTCCATCAGTCACATCCGAGTCTTCGACACCTTCCGTTCTGCTATCGCCATCGAAAGCGTAGACGGTGGTCAGATTGAAAACATAAAGGTTGATGATGTCGTTGCCACAAACACAGGAAACGCCATTTTCATTCGTCTGGGTCAACGGGGAGGAAACCGTAAGGGCTACCTGCGTCACGTCAGCATTTCCAACGTCTTCGCCCAGATACCTTTCACAAGACCGGACATTAACTATGACCTCAGAGGTCCGGAAGTAGACTATTTCCACAACATTCATCCCGCTTCGATTTGCGGCATCCCAGGCAATGACATCGAGGATGTCAGTCTGGAGAACATCCGCATTGTTTATCCTGGCAGAGCAACAAAAGGTATGGCCTACATGCCTGTCTGGAGATTGCAGGACGTTCCGGAGAATATAGACCAGTATCCCGAATTCACCATGTTCGGAGAATTGCCCTCCTGGGCTTTCTACTTAAGACACGTCAACGGAATCAGGTTCAGCAATGTGCGTCTGTCCCTGGCAGACAGCGACTACAGACCGGCATTTGTCCTGGACGATGTCAAGCATGCGCAAATTGAGAATTTAGAATTGCCAACGGATAAGTCTGCCGGTCAGATTGTCCTCAGAAACAGCGAATGCAAGGGCGACTTGCCTGCATCTCAGTTCAACAGGGTGAAATAATCATCTGCCTTCCTGCCGTCTCAGATAATATTTAAATAAAAAAGGGGTTGTGCCGTGCACAACCCCTTTTTGTTATCATTTTGTTCATTCCTGAAATGGGAATATTCTGCTATTTTATTTTGCGTAAGCCACAGAACGAACCTCGCGGATAACGGTGATCTTCACCTGACCGGGATAAGTCATTTCGTTCTGAATCTTCGTTGCGATTTCCGAACTGAGCTTCGTGCTCTCCTCGTCGGTCATCTTGTCGGCTCCCACGATGACGCGGAGCTCACGGCCGGCTTGGATGGCGTAGGTCTTGGTCACGCCGGGATAGCTCATGGCAATGGCTTCGAGATCGTTCAAACGCTTGATATAGGCCTCTACAATCTCACGACGAGCACCTGGACGGGCACCACTGATGGCATCGCAAACCTGCACGATAGGTGCCAGAAGAGTTTGCATCTCCACCTCATCGTGGTGAGCGGCTATAGCGTTCACGATATCAGGCTTCTCCTTGTATTTCTCGGCAATCTTGGCACCATAAAGTGCGTGGGGCAGTTCACTCTCCTCGTCGGGCACCTTGCCGATATCGTGGAGCAGACCGGCACGCTTGGCTTTCTTAGGATTCAGACCGAGCTCGGCAGCCATTACGGCACAGAGATTGGCTGTCTCACGGGCATGCTGCAACAGGTTCTGACCATAAGAAGAACGATATTTCATCTTTCCGATAATGCGGATAAGTTCGGGATGCAGACCATGAATACCGAGGTCAATGGCTGTACGCTTACCCGTCTCCACGATTTCGTTGTCGAGCTGCTTCTTGACCTTTTCCACCACCTCTTCAATACGAGCGGGATGGATGCGACCGTCAGCCACCAACTGGTGAAGAGCCAGGCGAGCTACCTCACGACGGACAGGGTCGAAGGCAGAAATGACAATAGCTTCCGGAGTATCGTCCACAACGATTTCCACTCCCGTGGCTGCCTCCAGAGCGCGAATGTTACGTCCCTCACGACCGATGATACGTCCTTTCACTTCATCGTTGTCAATATGGAACACGCTCACGGAGTTTTCGATGGCTGTCTCCGTTGCCACGCGCTGAATGGTCTGTATCACGATTTTCTTTGCCTGCTGGTTGGCGTTGAGCTTGGCTTCGTCCATGATTTCGTTGACATAGCTGGCAGCGTCCATCTTTGCCTTGTCCTTCATACTTTCCACGAGTCGAGCCTTGGCCTCGTCGGCAGAAAGTCCGGAGAGTTCTTCCAGTTTGGCGCGTTCTTGCTCCTGCATCTTGTCAAGTTCAGCCTGTCGGTTGGTAAGAAGTTTCTTCTCGTTTTCCAGTCTGCGCTCGAATTGCTCCACCTCCTGTTTCTTCCTTCCGAGGTCTTCCTGTCTCTGGTTGAGGGATATTTCGCGTTGTTTAAGCTTGTTCTCGCTCAACTGAATTTTCTGGTTCCTCTGCTGTACCTCCTTTTCGAGTTCACTTTTCTTATTGAGGAACTTTTCCTTCACTTCGAGGAGCTTCTTTTCTTTTATTACGTCCGCGTCCTTTTCGGCCGCCTTCAACATTTCGTTATATTTTCCGGTAGCGACATATCGGAAAATAGCGTAACCTGCGACAGCTCCCACGGCGAGAGCAACTATCACAGCAATTATTAATCCTATCATGAGTTTATTTGTATTAGTTTAATGATGATACTCTTTCAAAGTCGACTACTTGAGCACGTCCTCGATTTCAGACGTCAGTTTGGAAAGAATATCATCGTAAGGCTTGGTGTCGTTTCTGTGCAGTTCCTTTTCGAGCCTCAAGGCGATGTCTATCATGGTAAAATAGTAGATTTCCTTGTCTGATTTTCTCCCCTTGAAACTGTCAAAATAAGCATTGAGGAGCTCGTTGATAAGCTCCGCTCCTCTACGATAGTAGACCTCTTCCTCCCGGGCCACCCTCACCATGATTTCGGTGTCGTAGATGTGTAACCTTATATTGATGTTATTCGATTGATTGTCTGGCATGCTGTGCGGTTACTTCTCGCTAAGCAGTGTGATGCATTTATCCACATCTCTGATGAGCTTCGCCAACCTACTCTTGGCCTCGGCCATGTCTCCGTCAGAAATCTGCAGCATCCTTGCTGTCTTCAACGTACTGTAGTCGTTACGGGCCTGGGCGAGTTCCTCTTCGAGCTGTTTGATTTTGGCATCTCTTTCATCCACCATGGCGTACAGCTCTCCATTCTCTTTCATCACATCTTGATAAGAGAGAATCATCTGCCTTACGCGCGTGGCAAACGTATTGAGGGTTTTCTCTTTGTCGTCCATGCCTGTCACATTTTCTGCAAAATTAACGATTT
>JBMNUW010000230.1:0-3145 GCA_050946475.1 Prevotella sp. | reverse complement strand
AGAATGACAATACGCTGCTTTTTGACGCTTATTGTGTGTACCAGCTTCAGATAATGGAGAAGGTGGCGAAGATACTGGGCAAGACCAACGAGTCACTTCAATGGGCAGACCTTTGGAGGCAGCGAGCTCGTTTCATTGTCAGCCATTATGTCGACGGACGCACCGGCAAGACGGTAGGACCAGGTCTGGGTCGGCAGAAGAAGTCGCCCTTCGGCTTCATGATAGGTCCCAAGTGCAGCGGTGAGTCCATAGATACCGAGACATCCTATGTGTTATTGCTGGCATTCGGCATTCTTCCGGACAGTCTGCGGGATAAGGTGGCTCATAACCTGTTCAACTGTGTCATGAATTCCCGTCAGGGAGACAATGGTCACGTCTATCCTCCCTACTCGCTGATGACTGGATTCATCGGGACGGCATGGATAGCCGACGCGCTCTCTATGGTTGGCAGGAGTGACCTCGCTTATAAGATGTTACTCAACGAGGACTTCCCTTCATGGCTTTACCCTGTGAGTCAGGGTGCTACTACGGTTTGGGAACGGCTTAATTCCTATACAAAGCAGGACGGATTCGGCGGTAACAACTCGATGAACTCTTTCAATCACTATGCCTTCGGGTCGGTGACCTCATGGCTGATACAACATTCTGCTGGAATCTGCCGGGATGACTCGGTTGAGGCTTTCCGTCGTTTCATCGTGTCGCCGGAACCTGATATGACAGGAGGAATATTCTGGGCAAGGGCTGAATACGACAGTCAGCAGGGCAAGATAGTGAGTGCTTGGAAACGTGAGGGAAATAAAGTGACTTATCACGTGGTTATTCCTGCCAATGCTACGGCCATACTTCGTCTGCAAGGCAACAATTCGCACCGTTTTGTTTGTAACGGCCGTAAGTTGAAAATGGAGAAGTGGCGTGACGGAGTTTACCAGAAAGAGTTGGGCTCTGGTCAGTACACTATCGTAGCGGAGCTTCCGGATACATCACTATGATTCCTCTCTTCGATACATCTTTGCCACATATCCGGCAATGTCAAAGTTGGGTGTCAGAGTGGAATGTCTCACTTTGAGACGGTAGTTGTAAACTGTCTGCGTGGAATATTGCAACACCTCGGCAATGGTCACGCTGTCGGTTATACCCATGGAGATGAGCGCGTAGATTCTCATCTCCGGGGTGAGCTTGCCGTCAGAGACATCCACTCTGACTTCCGGCTTGAGCAGAGCGTTAAATCGCTCGGGGAAGTCGGGATGTAGTTGTAACACCATCTTATCAAAAGCTTCACAGATTTGCTCTATTACTTCATCCTTCATTAGCTGTGAGGTAGCTAAATGATGAGCTTCTGTATAACTTTTGGCCACAATGAGGTTGGCCAGTGTTTTCTTGGTTTTGTGAATGGCATTTACCATGTTGCCTGTCATGATGAGCAACTGGGGTGGCATCTGTTCGATGGCGTCCACGCGATTTTCCAGTTCTTTTATTTTCTTTTTCATCTGCTGGTTCTCGGTGGAAAGCTTTCGGTTGACTTCACCGAGAGGCTTCAATCGTTCCAGTTCCGTCATGGCTTCTTTTTTTTCTTGCAAAAAGGTTTTCATCTGCTTCCTCTTCTTCATTATCAAGGCAAAGAGCGTCAGTGCCAGAACGACAGCCAGCGACCAGCCCGCAATCAATCGCAGATGAAGGCGCTTTTCCTTGTTTGCGTTGAGTTGTTGAGTAAGGTGGGCCAGTTCGGTGCTTCTTCCCAAATCCTTATAGCGGTCTACATTGTTTAGGCATACTTCAATATATTTGGTAGCCCGGTCGGTCTCAATACCCTCTTTGATGAGAAAGGATACAAGATAAATGAAGGACGACGAACTGTGGTTGGCGCATTTGATATCATCGATAGCCGATTGGATTGCATGAGGTAGAAACGAGGCCTTGTCACCTCTGGTATAATATGATGTGGCGATAAGCAGTTCCAGCAATGCTTCTTCATAGGAACCTGGCCGGGCTAACACCTTTCGCCGTTGTTCCAGCCGTTCTGCTTCGGAAGCTTTTGCTTTTTGATTCAGTGACTCAAATCTGAAAAGGTCATAGTAGGCGTCGTTCTTGTCAAGATAAGGTTCGAATCGTTTGTAGGCCTCTATATAATCGTTGTCGCTGAATACCCAGTCGCTTGAACTTGATATATTGTAGATAAAACCCATCAGTGCCGCCTTGGCATAGAGTGGTTTCATGTTGTCTGCCACTTGGTTTATGTTTCCCACTTTTGAAAGAAATTGCACGTTCATGGCCCGATCGCCCCGGTCGGCGAAGACGTAGGCAATCCGAATAAGGGCATCCTGTACCCAGTCCGGTCTGTTGTATTTCTTCCCCAGACGTTCACATTCCTTGAAATAGTGAATGGCGGAATCGCTGTCAAACTTCACGTAAGCCGAGGCGAGCTGTTTGCAACTGAGATATTGGTCAATGGGTTGCTCTGCCACTTGGTAATTGCCTTTGAGCTGATTGATTTTGTTCTGCCGTGCCTTTATAAATTCATCTTGTTTGTCAAGAATTTTGTCAAGGTCGTCGAGCGTGGCTTGCGCGAGTATGTGAAGCGTGCAAGTGTAGAAGATGATAATAAGTGTTAGTGTCTTTTCCATATAATATACTCTATATTCTATTGTGCAAAAATAAGATATTTCTTTTTCTCAACCTAAGAAACATCATATATTTTTAAATTGTTTCACGATGATATTTTGTTTCCGCAATTCTGTTCCAACAATAATAGGCAACGATGCAAATACATGTCAGCAGTTCTGACAACGGCATGGCAAGCCAAATTCCTTTGGTTCCAAACAATTCGGGCAACAGGAAAAAGGAGGGGACAAGGAAAATACAGCCACGCATGAGCGAAAACCATAGGGAAGGCTTTACTTTCTCAACGCTTTGGAAATAACCTATCGCAGATAAGTTTGTCGTGAAGAATATAAATCCTGTGGCGAACAATGGAAATCCTTTCACGGCTATGCGTGCTGCTTCGCCGTCCAAGTTGACAAAAAGACCTACCAAAACCTTAGGGAATAACACAAACACCGACATAACCACCATACTGCATAAGATGGCTGTTGACAGTGTAATCTTCACCGTCTTATTCAGTCGTTCGGTAAGGTTGAGCCCATAATTA
>JBMNUW010000229.1:0-3174 GCA_050946475.1 Prevotella sp. | reverse complement strand
TCCAAAAGTTTAATTCCCGGATAATGACTCAAGGCAGCGACAAAGCCTCTATGACGGACTATGGCAGGCGAAGAACCCGCCAGACCTCGAATTTCCATGACAGTACCATGACCTTTCAGTTGCTGAGCCATATATTCTCCCATGGTTTTTCCTACGACATAGTTGTCGGCACCCATAAAACGCGGTATAGTCGTGAGAATCTGTCTTCCTGTCAAATAATATAACAGGTATTCCCTGCCTACGTGCTTTGGAAATAATGGGCGAAATGGTATGCATTTGATTGGGCGAGACTATAAGGAGGTCTACCTTGGCACGTATGAAACTATCTATTTGTGCGGATTGCAAACGGTCTTCATCATGAGCGGCGGCAAATTTCAACTCTACGTTGTCATACAGGAAAGCACTTGTACGCAATTCTTCATTTAGCTTTTCACGCCAAATGTCTTCACTGCATTGGGATACACCAATAACCATCTGCCTCTGCGGACTGTGACAAGCTCCTGCAAGCATCACCATAAAAATGAGACTTGTCAGGAACCACAATGGATATTGATTTTGCTTCATATTATCTCAGATTACATACGTCCCCACCCTTCTGGTGCCCAAGGACCTCTTTCCTCCATTCTTTGTCTACCAAATCAAACAGGCAGATTCTTTTCTATTTGCTTTTGTATCATTTTCGTCCATCGCACCCCTCTACGAGTCTGTTTTCTGATATCTTCTCGAATATTACTCAACTGAGTGAAAAGATCTGCGGCAGTGTTTTGTAATAAATTTGGCTGTCGTCTGCTTCTGTTGGTAAAGGGATTTATCAGGATGTTAATACCTTTTTCTTCGAGATGTACGTCAATGTCTGCTCCGCTCATCATAGGTTCACCGTCATAGTGTATAACACCGGCGCTGCTTCGATGGACATGAATGTGTTTGGTACGAAAAGTCTTGATTTTTGAATTCTTATTCAATGTTTTATTAAACATCTCTATGGAAATCTGGGGAGCTTCAAGAATATCAAACGGTTCCATGATGACCACGTCAAGCAGACCGTCGCTCATCGAAGCTTGCGGTGCGATATAAGCGTTGTTGCCATATTGAGAAGCATTGGCCACGGAGACAAGGAAAGCCTTATAGTGCTCTGTACCGCTATCATCGGTAATGACATAAGTTTCGGGACGATATTTTAATCCTTCCTCCAGTACTTTCTGAACGTAGGTAATCGGACCGCGTTTTCCTGCCTCGGCAAATTTCATGCTGACGAAAGCATCGAAGCCCATGCCACAGGTACAGAAAAATGGCAAATCATTGATTACACCATAATCCAATGGACGTGTTTGGTCTTCATTGATAATCTCTATGCACTTCCTGGCACTCATCGGCAGAAGCAGATGACGAGCAAGTCCGTTACCAGAGCCCGACGGGATAATAGCCAATGCCGTATCGGTATGCACCAGCGAACGCCCTACCTCGTTCACCGTACCGTCACCACCCACGGCCGTTACGATTGCATAGCCGTCGTCGGCAGCCTGCTTAGCCATTTCCGAAGCATGTCCGGCGTATTCCGTAAATCGAATATCATAATCAAACAAATCCTTATTCAGATACTTTTCTACAAGGGATGGTATGGCTCCCTTGTCCAACGTCCCTGAGATAGGATTGACAACAAATAATATTTTCTTTTTCATGTTGCAAAAATAGTATTTTTACTTGATAAAACTTCGATACTACAACAGAATTTCAAGAAAAACAATGAATTATGGCAACAAAATGCATTGCTTATCAACTTTTTTTGTAACTTTGCAGCCTAAATAAATTAAAACAGAAGGTTTCTTCACCTATTATTATAATGGGACAGTTACAAGAAAGATACAAGAACTATCGCGAGCCTCAGAAATATATGGCTGAGGGCGTTTATCCCTATTTCAGAGAGATTACCAGTAAGCAGGGACCAGAAGTAGAAATGGGAGGACATCGTGTATTGATGTTCGGAAGCAATGCCTATACGGGACTTCCCGGCGACCCTCGTGTTATTGAGGCTGCTCGTAAGGCCTTGGAAAAGTATGGTACCGGCTGTGCCGGAAGCCGTTTCCTCAACGGAACATTGGATCTCCACGTTAAGTTGGAAAAGGAACTGGCAGCCTTTGAACACAAAGACGACGCGCTTTGTTTTGCTACAGGCTTCTCAGTAAACAGTGGTGTTTTGGCAGTAGTCGTTGGAAGAGGTGATTACATCATTTGTGACGACCGCGACCACGCCAGCATTGTCGACGGACGCCGTCTGAGCTTCGCCACACAGCTGCACTACAAGCATAATGACATGGCTGACTTGGAGAGAGTGCTCGAGAAGTTACCCCACGACGCTGTAAAACTTATTGTTGTAGACGGTGTGTTCTCCATGGAAGGAGATTTGGCAAAGCTTCCCGAAATTATTGAGCTCAAGCACAAGTATAACTGCTCTGTAATGGTGGACGAGGCTCACGGTATTGGTGTCTTCGGCAAACAAGGACGAGGTGTTTGCGACCATTTTGGACTGACCGACGAAGTGGATCTCATCATGGGTACCTTCTCCAAGAGTCTTGCCTCTATTGGAGGTTTCATTGCCTCTGACGCTGACACCATCAATTACCTTCGCCACACCTGCCGTACCTACATCTTCTCTGCCAGTGACACTCCGGCAGCAACAGCAGCAGCATTGGAATCTCTTCATATTATCCAGAACGAGCCAGAGCGCATCCAGCACCTGTGGAAGGTTACCAATTACGCTCTACGACGTTTCCGTGAAGAAGGCTTTGAAATCGGCGATACCGAGAGCCCAATCATTCCTCTCTATGTGCGTGATGTTGACAAGACATTCCTTGTCACCAAGTTGGCTTTCGACGCAGGTGTGTTCATCAATCCCGTTATTCCGCCAGCCTGCGCACCTCAAGATACACTCGTGCGCTTTGCTCTGATGGCTACTCACACAGAGGAACAGGTGGAACGCGGTGTTCAAGCCTTGAAGAAGATATTTAAGGAACAGGGAATCATCAAGTAAATCCACAATCAATTAAAATAGAAAAGGCAAATCTTGCAGTGAATTTCATTGCAAGATTTGCCTTTTTATTTCTCTGACCAACTGCAACACATGTGCACAGATTCATTACACTTACGAACAGCTCATCTTTTGCGAAAAACAACTAT
>JBMNUW010000228.1:0-3225 GCA_050946475.1 Prevotella sp. | reverse complement strand
TGAAAATGCCATCGTGGATGCAGGTGCAGTGGTGGGAGAGGACGTTGCTCCAAACACCATTGTGAGCGGCAATCCTGCCAAGGTAATCCGTAAGATAGATTAAACACTTAAACTACGATAATCTCACTTTAACTTCAATAATTTCTTAAAATGACATTTGATTATAACGAGAACAAACAAGTGGCTGTACTCCTTGGAGCCGGGAGTATGGGTACCTCTATTCTTGAGCGTGTGGCATCAGGAATGAAGATTCTGTTGGGTGACATCAGCCAGAAATCACTCGACCATGCATCCGAGCATTTCCGCTATGCAGGCTACGACGTGGAGACTATGATTGTAGATGCTTGCAGCAAGGACAGTATTGAGCAGTTTGCACAAAAGGCTGCATCTTTGGGTGAAGTGAAGTATTTCATCGACACCGCCGGTGCTTCTCCCAATCAGGCAAAGCCCGAATTCATTCTGCGTCTTGACATGGTGGGCACTGCTTATGCATTGGACAGTTTCGGCAAAGTGATGGCTCGTGGTGGAGCCGGACTGGTTATCTCCAGTCAGGTACATGAGATGTATCCGCGTCCGCTCACCTTTGAGGAAGAAAAGGCATTGACAACTTATCCTGCGGATGAATTGATGAATCTGCCAATCTCCAAGGAAGCAATGGTGAACAGTGGCTCTGCGTATGTCATTGCCAAAAAAGCAAACGTACTGCGGGTGCGCAAGGCTGCCGTGGAGTGGGGCAAGCGAGGCGCACGCATCAACACTGTAAGTCCGGGTATCATTGTGACACCTTTGGCATACGATGAATTCAATGCCAATGGTGATGCCTATCAGAAGATGATTGAGTCTACTCCCGCCCGTCGTGTTGGTAATCCGTCAGAGGTTGCCAATGCAGCAGAGTTTCTGTTAAGCGACAAGGCGAGCTTCATCACGGGTACAGATTTGCTCATTGACGGAGGAACAATTGCAGCCATTAAAACAGGTACCTATCAGGTTCAACTGCAATAATTGCCAAGGGTACTCAATAGTCCGAAACACTATCAATGTTTCTCATTGTGTATTAAATCTTCGGAACGTTTTGTTCACTAATAATATTTGGTCTTGCCCAATCCTATTATGGAAAGGGCAAGACCTTTTTTATTTTATAAGTATGCGACTTTTTATTTTATAGCATAAATATCACGAAGTACGCATAACGTGTCACTCAATATTCTTGATGAATTTCGCTGGCACTCCGCCAACGAGCGTATGAGGCGGCACATTTTTGGTCACTACAGCACCGGCGGCTACCACTGAGCCCTCACCCACAGTGACTCCCGGACAGATGACAGCACGGGCACAAATCCATACATCATCGCAGATGTGAACAGGTTTGCACTTCAGTACAGCCTTCACCTTCATGTCATGATTGACTGAAAGAATCGTTACTTGTGGACCTATCAGCACATTATTGCCGATGGTGATACTGCCTGCCGCCATAGCATTGAATTCTTCATTGAGATAGGTGTGTTCACCAATGGTAATGGGATAGGCACGGTCGATATGCACTGGCGGTACGATGGTTGTCGTCTTTGGCAGTCGTCCTTGGAATAGTTCGTCTAACAGAGGGCGTACCTCATCACTAAACGGTTCCAATTGATTGATGCGATGACAAAGATTACGAGAGCGGAGCAGTTCCGGCAAACAGGCTTTCCGCAGCTTGTCCACACGCATATCAACTGGTTTCCCTTCTCGAAACATCTTGTAAATGTCTAATTCTTCTTGTTCCATTTTCTAAGTTATTTAATACTATATGAAATCAAATGCAAAATTATAAAGACTCACTTTTGCTTTACTTACACAATTGTCAGTAATATTATCAATTATTTCAGTTAGAAAGAGATACACGGAGTTTTGTTTTTGGAAGTCCGCCATTTTAGAGTAAGACACAAGCCAATATTGACTTTCCGAATCTCTTACTGCATGATTGGGATGAACCTGTATGAAATACCTAGAATCTGTAGATTGTTAAAGTTTAAGCGTAATTTATATAACAGGGATATGGGGCAGTATCGCTAACTTTGCAGTCAGAAATATAATAACATTAGCCTTCGGATTTCCTATATTGATGATGAAGGAACTGCAAGGCAAAAAAGACATAATAATATGGAATACAAGGAATCAAAAATCGTGAAGCAGGAGCTTCAACTCAGTGACAAATGGGATAAGACTTTCCCGAAGAGTGACAAGGTGAATCATAAGAAGGTGACCTTCGTCAACCGTTACGGCATCACATTGGCTGCCGATATGTATGTGCCCAAGAATGTCAATGGCAAACTCGCAGCTTTAGCTGTCTGCGGTCCTTTCGGAGCCGTAAAGGAGCAGGCTGGCGGCTTCTATGCCCAGACAATGGCAGAGTGCGGTTTCCTTACAGTGTGCTTCGATCCGTCATTCTATGGCGAGAGTGGTGGCGAGCCCCGCTATATGACTTCTCCCGACATCAGCACAGAGGATTTCTCGGCTGCCGTTGATTTCCTTTCCACCAACGATTTGGTGGATCCGGAGCGCATCGGTATTATTGGAATTTGTGGTTGGGGTGGTTTGGCGCTTAATGCTGCCGCCATTGACACGCGTATAAAAGCTACTGCTGCCATTACGATGTACGATATGAGTCGTCTGAACACCTATGGCTATTTCGATGTTGATAACGACGAGGCTCGCTATCAGCACCGCAAGCAACTCAGTGAACAACGAACCAAAGACTATCGCAATGGCTATTATGAATATGGTACAGGACTTCCTGACAAGGCACCGGAAGGCGCTCCTCAGTTCCTTCTTGACTATTTAGCCTACTACAAGACCCCGCGCGGTTATCATCCTCGTTCACTCAACGCTAACAAGGGTTGGAATAAGATTGGTCAGTTATCGTTTGTCAACTTCCCATTGATGACCTATATTAGTGAGATTCGCAGTGCTGTACTCATTGTACATGGTGAGAAGGCTCATTCACTCTATTTCGCCAAGACAGCCTACAGCAAGTTGCGTGGCACCAATAAGGATATGATTATCGTTCCCGGAGCCAGTCACACTGACCTCTACGATCAAGTAGACAAGATTCCATTCGATAAGATTACCAACTATTTCAATACCTATCTGAAATAATGGTAATGAAGCGGGGTAGGGACTTCGTTCCTTATTTCCCCGCTATAAAAATGAATGACACTTACAACCAATAGAATAGAAATTAAATAT
>JBMNUW010000227.1:0-3294 GCA_050946475.1 Prevotella sp. | reverse complement strand
TGAACTCATTAAAAAGATTAGGTCGTTCTTTTTTACTTTATTCTGTTTCTCGTTATCGTTAATAACAACATAGTTTAGCTGGTGAGGGTCTATCTCCAGATGATTTAGAACGTTTGTAAAAGGGATATATGGCTTATTATCAGCAAGTTCCTTACTTCTAAAATCTTCTCCTGATTTTCCTGTAAGACCACTATACATATATCCTAAATCTTTCAGTCTCTTTACTTCCCACCCCTTTGGAATTTTGCCTATCCAATCAATCCCAGAGTCTTTAAGGGAGACATTGGGATTGAGGCCACGGGTAACAGCACGGTTGATGACCGAAGTCTTCAATCGTGTATAGGCATCGCGTTTCTTCTGCAACAAAGAAATAGCACGGTCTATCTTCGTAATCTTGGTATCAAGATAATTTCCTATTTCCTCTCTTATATGTCGTGGGGGGTATGGTATAAATTGATTCATTAGTACAGAAGCCGCTAACCCGGGTTGAGCAGCACTTGTAGACAAACGGTTATAATTGGCACATCTCAAAGTCTCACCTAACCATGTTAAGTTCTCTTTATTGTAAGTATTCACAACCAAAGCATGTTCTGTGGCGAAAAACTTGCCATGTGCATAATTGATATTTCCGCACAATGCCCCCTGACGACCGATTAAAACGAAATCGCCGTCTTTATTATATATGTCGGTATAGCCTCTTAATCCGTTTCCTCCATAAACGGGATATTGAGCATCGTCAAATAACTGTTCTGCCGTAAAGGTGTCTCCACTTTTCAACGTTGCAATATCTTTAATTCTCACTTGTCCCCAATCGTTAGGTATCTTTGGACACCAGTCGCAATCGCATTTCATAGCTCAATCTCCCCCAATTCCTTATCCAGCTCTTTGATTTCTTTGAGGATATCTTCCACAGGTTCCACGGGTTCGGGCACATAAAACTCCTTGTTGAAGTTGATTTCCACGCCAATGGTGTTGTCATCTAATGTATAGGGCTTAAAGATGTACTTCTTCATGAAACGGTCTATCTCCTCTCGGTTCTCGGTCTCATCGAAATGAAAAGGAATTATCTCATAGTCACTTGTCAACCAAGGCTTTATCTGGACCTTGAACGACTTCACCTCATCAGTGTTCTTGTTTCCTGTCACCTTGAAGCTGAAGAGTCCGCATCCCAAATCTTCCTCTTTTCCATCGGCATGTTTGAGAAGAATGGTGCTGTGGTCTGGATTCCATGTGTAGATATCGCCATTTTCTGTAGTGATGCGCAAGGGACTCTCGCCCTTGTCGGCTGCGATAGCCTTACCCATGTTTTGTAGATACACGAACCGCAGTTGGAGGAAGTTGCGATAGATATTATCTTGAAATTCGACAGAAGCCACATCCTTTAGTGGATATGCCTTGCCATCGGGGCATACAGTCTCGAAAACACTGTGACCGGAATCTGAAATCTCGGTCAAAGTGAGTTGCTGCTTGTTATAATAGAAGTGGCTGCGGTCAAAGATTTTGCAGATGTCAGAGGGCTGGAAGGCAGTGAGTGCGTCCACGATGGCTTGGCGGTTTTCGGGAGCCATCTCCCGCCGCTTATCACCCTTGCTCTTCTTCAGCAGTCGCCAGCCCTTGCTGCCGTCGATGAGTGCCACAAGGTTTCGGCGGTCAGCAGGTTTGTTCTTATTCATCACCCACAGATAAGTGTAGATGCCCGTATTGAAAAACTCCTGCTGCGGCATCTGGATGATTGCCTCCACCCAGTCGTGGTCGAAGACATACTTGCGGATATTGCTCTCACCGCTGCCGGCATCACCGCTGAAGAGCGAGGCGCCGTTGTGTACTTCGACAGCGATTCCGTCGTCAGCCAACTGCCATAAGATGTGTTGCATGAAGAGCAACTGACCGTCGCTGATAGACGGCTTGCCGCCCGCAAACTGCCCCGTCTCGTCGTGGCGTATTTCCTGTTCGAAGCCGCTCCACTTGTTGCCGTAAGGAGGGTTTGCCACGATGACGTTGAAATGTCTGTCACGGAAAGGTATCTTGGTGAGCGTGTTGCCGTAAGCTATGCGGGAATCATCGCGAAAACGGCTCTCAATGGCTGCCAGTGCGTAGAGCTTGTCGTTAAGCTCCGATCCGTAAGTGGCGATGAGATTGTAGCCTTCCTCGCGGCGCAGACGGTCGGCTGTGCCGAAAAGCAGGTTGGCACCACCGCAGGTAGGGTCATAGAGGTGAATGTATTGGTCTTTCGGACGGTTGATTTTCGTCGCAACAATCTGTGAGATAAGGGAGATAATGTCGTCAGGCGTATATTGTTCTCCGGCAGTGGAGGCGGAAATGTCAGCCCATTTGCGCTTGATATGCTCCTCCAAGGTGGTGATGTCGGAATTGGAGTAGGGTGCCAGGTCTATCTCCGACCATATCGTTGCCACCTGCAGAAGGATACCTTTGGCACGAAGGTTCGCAACGATCTCGTCCATACCGAGGAATTTCTCCTCGTCCTTCCCGCGATTGATTCCCAACAGTCGTTTCAAATCAGCGTCAAAACCGTCGAGATAACGACCGAAATCCTGTTCAAAGCTCTTGTCGTTGGCACAGATTTTTGCAAGAGTCTTGTCTTGCATCACGATATACTCGTTCCATCCACATTCCTTGTTGAGGTAAGCCTCTTTGAAGTCCTTAGGATTGCTCTCCGGTGTCAATTCATATTCATCCTCCACCCGCTGAATATAGTTGCGCATACGTCCTTCGAGCATCATCAGTCCGAAGAACGGCATCATGTAGTTGGGGAAGTCACTCTGCTTGATGCCTGCCGAGAGCAATAGGTCAGCCACCGACCAAATCTTGCTCTCATAGTGCATGATATCGGGGATTGCGGGGGTATATAAGATGTCTGTATTCATGATGTTTTATTATAAAAACCCTCAACTCGTCGAATTATTGTTGGAGCAAAACGGAAACAATCGGGGATTTCTGCTTGCGTTTGCAAGATTATCCTTCTCAAAGTTAATCAGTAGCTGGATAAAAGCATCCGAGACGTTGAACGTTTATGTCGCTTTAGGGATATAAATTCTTAAGGCGAAGTCCAAGGATAGACTCACCCCATCATCTTCATCCAGTCGTCAAATTCCTTGTTTTGGAAGGTGTGGAGGCCGTTGCGCTCGGCGGCTTGGCAGTTCACCTCCAAGTCATCGATGAAGAGGGTGTCGGAGGGATTGATGGCGGCATCATGGATGACCTGTTGGAAGATGTCGTCGTTGGGCTTCTTCTTGTGCATTTCCTGCGAGACGAAGGTGCGCTCGAAATAGTCGG
>JBMNUW010000226.1:0-3316 GCA_050946475.1 Prevotella sp. | reverse complement strand
CTAAAGACCAACAGGCTGCTCTCAAAGCTCAACGAAGCCTTCCGACGGCCGGGGAGCAGCCTCTTCAACTTCCATCGACAAAAATCTGAAACAATGAACACGATAAAAACTTTAACCGCCGTTCTGGCTCTTGCCGTTACTACAGCAGGCAATGCACAGACAATGAATGTAACTCAACACGGCGACACGACTATTATCAACATCGACCGTCCCACCAAGTATCTCATCCTGCCCATAGAGGAGAATAAGGCAGAATGCAAGGTGAAACTCGACACGGGCAACGACGCCGACACATGGATGGATATCCGGTTGGCACAGGACAAAATCGACTACTACGTACCCTTCCGTCTTCTTCAAGGACCGAAAGCCTGCGTCCGCATCTTAGGACTGAAGTCTGGTGCCTTGACGCTCAAGGAAGGACAGATGAAGCTCAGCAATTCCTTCGACGTAAAAAACACCGACTACTACCGGCCGGTCTACCACTTCACTCCAAAATATGGATGGATGAACGACCCTAACGGACTGGTCTACAAGAACGGCGAATATCACTTCTATTATCAGTACAACCCCTACGGTTCCAAGTGGGGCAACATGCACTGGGGTCACGCTGTGAGCTCTGACCTTGTGCACTGGACACATCTCGACCCCGCCATTGCCCGCGACACCCTCGGACATATTTTCTCCGGCAGCAGCGTGGTAGACAAGTATAACACCGCCGGCTACGGGAAAAATGCCATCGTGGCTTTCTACACCTCTGCCTCCGACAAGAACGGACAGATACAATGCATGGCATGGAGCGTGGACAACGGGCGCACCTTCCAGAAGTACGAGAAAAATCCCGTGCTCACCCCCTTCGACGGTCTGAAAGACTTCCGCGACCCTAAGGTGTTCTGGTATGAGCCTCTCAAGCAATGGTATATGATTGTCTCCGCCGACAAAGAAATGAGATTCTACAAGTCTAAGAACCTCAAGCAGTGGGACTATGTATCCGCCTTCGGAAAAGGATACGGCGCACAGCCCAATCAGTTTGAATGTCCCGACTTCTTCCAACTTCCTGTAAAGGGACAACCCGACAAGAAAAAATGGGTAATGATTGTCAACATCAATCCCGGCTGTCTCTTTGGAGGCAGTGCCACAGAATATTTTGTAGGCGACTTCGACGGCAAGAACTTCACCTGCGACAGTGACCCGAAGCTCGCCAAGTTCATCGACTACGGCAAAGACCACTATGCTGCCGTCACCTTCTCCAACACCGGCGACCGCGTCATCTTCATGTCATGGGTAAGCAACTGGCAATATGCCAACGTCACGCCCATCAAGCAGTTTCGCGGACAGAACGGACTGCCTCGCGAGCTTTCCCTCTATCAGAAAAACGGCGAATACTATCTCGCAGCAGATCTCTGTAAAGAAGTCGACGCCTTAAGACAGAGCGAAGAGCGCATCGGCAAGGTGACTGCCACAGGAAAAGACATTGTCCGCAATCTGCCAGCCGACTACGGCAACAGCTTTGAGATAGACTTCGACATCACACCCAAGTCGGCTGAAAGCGGCATCGTGCTCTTCAACGACAAGGGAGAGGAAGTGAAGCTCTATGTAGACCGTAAGCACCAGCGCTTTGTCATGGATCGCACCAAGAGCGGACTGACAGACTTCGGAAAACTCGCAGCACCTCATGAAATCGAAGCCAATTATGACGTACATCAGTATAAGGACAAGAACCTGACTCGACGCATGATTAATTCGGTGAACTATCAAAACGACTTTGCCCTCGGCACTTGGGCACCACTCAACCTCTGCGACGGCAAGACTTACAAGGTGCGTATCATGGTAGACACCGACTGTATGGAAATTTTCATCGACAACGGACGCTTGCCTATGACCAACCTCGTCTTCCCCACGACACCCTACAACAAGCTGAAATTCTATGGTAAAGCTACCTTCAATAACGTAAGGACTTATAAACTCGGACTTTAATTTAATCATTCCTTCTACATCGTCGTCCGTCGGTCTATGGTTGTCTTCACACAAAGCTACCGCCGTCGGCGTCGGTGTAAGAAACAAGTATTACAAAAAACATAAAACTATGAACAACCAAAAACACGCCATCATCCCCGTGATGTTCTGCTTCTTTGCCATGGGTTTCGTTGACCTGGTAGGCATTGCATCCAATTATGTGAAGGACGACCTGGGCCTGAACGACAGCACGGCCAACATCTTCCCGTCATTGGTATTCTTTTGGTTCCTCATCTTCTCCGTTCCCACGGGATTGCTGATGAATCGCATCGGCAGGAAGAATACGGTATTACTGTCACTCCTTGTAACCATTCTTTCATTGATGCTTCCCCTCTTCGGTGACAGCTTCGTCGTGATGTTACTTTCCTTCTCTCTTCTCGGCATCGGTAACGCCTTGATGCAAACATCACTCAATCCACTCATCTCTTCCATCGTGAAGGGCAACAATCTGGCTTCTACCCTCACCTTCGGACAGTTCATCAAGGCCATTGCATCCTTCCTGGCCCCTTATCTGGCTATGTGGGGTGCCACGGCAGCCATTCCTTCACTGGGACTACAATGGCGAGTGCTCTTCGCCATCTATCTTGTAGTGGGCATACTGGCAGCCTTGTTGCTCTATCTCACCCCCATCGAGGAAGCACCTGCCGACAAGGCATCAACCTTCAGCTCCTGCATTCGTCTGCTGGGCAAGCCTCTCGTGCTGCTCTCGTTCATCGGCATCATGTGCCATGTAGGTATCGACGTTGGAACCAACACCACAGCTCCCAAAATTCTCATGGAGCGTCTCGGTGTCTCCCTCAATGATGCCGCCTTTGCCACCAGTCTTTATTTCATTTTCCGTACACTGGGCTGTCTCACAGGCTCATTCTTCCTGCGTGTCCTCAATCATCGGCTTTTCTTCACACTCTCCGTCTTGATGATGGCAGCCAGCATGATACTCATGGGATTCGGACAATCGGCACTGCCGCTCTATGTAGGCATCGCCCTCGTGGGCTATGGCAACTCCAACATCTTCTCGTTGGTCTTCTCGCAAGCTCTGCTCGATGAGCCCGACCATCAAAACGAAGTGTCCGGACTGATGATTATGGGACTCTTCGGCGGCACGGTGTTTCCCCTTCTCATGGGCTTCGCCAGCGATGCCATAGGTCAGTTGGGTGCCGTAGCTGTCATGAGTGTAGGCGTGTTGTATCTTCTCTCTTATATTCCGAAGGTCAATCACTAAGAGAATACCTGTTGCCATAACCGGAAACAGACGATATGTCGCTGTCCCCGGTTTGGCACGACACATGCAATTATGAATTAC
>JBMNUW010000225.1:0-3356 GCA_050946475.1 Prevotella sp. | reverse complement strand
AACTTTAAATAACCAACTTCTTGATTATCAAGAATAAAAGAAAAAATCTCTACCTAATAAAATATAACTTTAATATTGGCTCGAATACTAACAAAATCTAACTATTAACACCGTCTATCCCACCCTGAATCCCCATTCCGCGATTGTCAGAAAAAACAATTCTATCGATTAAGATCAGCACTTCCGTCTTTTTATCTAATCGTGCCAATCTTCATAATGTATGATTCAAATTCTTCGTTTTTTATCAGCGACTTGTTCTTTACACGGCTCTTATACGTATGCACCGTATTGACTGACTTGTTTAAAAATTTTGCGATACGTTCCGTATCATTGATACCCAATCGAATGAGAGCAAATATTCTCATCTCTGCCGTCAGCGGCTCACCTGGCTTAATAGCCACCTGCGCCTCCTTAGGGAATAAACGATTATATTCTTCAATGAATGTAGGGAAAATATGCAAAAAGGTCTCATCGAAATTAGCGAAAAGGTTGCCACGCTTTTCCTTCAATACCGATTCTTTCATCATACGCCGTAAATCGTCAAACTGATTGGCAGCGATTTTTCTCTGTATTATCTTAAAGATGTTCTGTATTTCATCAACATAAACAGCATTGGAATAAAGCGTACTCCCGACATATTCTACTTTAATTTTGTTGGATTCTTGCAGTTCTTCATTGGTCTTTTCCAGTAAGGCATTGGTGTCTTTGACAATTTTGTTTGCTTGTCTCAACTTCTTTGAATGGCGTACAGCTAATCCTAACAAATAAGCTATAATACAAATCAATACGACACAGATTGAAGTAAATACAAGCAAGGTATTTCTCTGAGAGACAATGCCTTCTCGCACATCCTTTTCTATGAAAGGCAACACATTCCCGACTTGAAGCACTCTCTGTCTGGCACCATAAAAGCTGGCCACTTTCAATGCCTCTTGGCCATAACGTGTCGCTTTTTGCTTTTCGCCGTTCTTATAAAGCCATTCTGAAAGCATCCTTAAGGCTGTGGTTTCTTTAGTTGAGGCTTTCACATCACAAATGGCAGCCATAATCATTGCATTAGCACTTTTATTTGACTCTTCCAAATTGAGATAACACCACGCTATACTCGAAAGAGCTATCGCCCGGTTATGAAGATCCAAATCCTTATGACTTAATGCCTTACCAAATGAACGAATGCTCTTTTGATATTCATTCTGTTTCATTTGCCTGCGAGCCACAGCCATCCACCATCCGTACGAATCTCTGCTGATATAATGCAACAAAGAGTCAGTATAGCAATTACCTTCTTTCACATAGTAAGCAAAATAAGGTTGCTTTCCATTATAGTCTGCTGCATCGTAGTAAAGTCTTACAGCTGTTTCATAATAAAGTTCCTTCGCCTTTGTATCACAATGAGATACATTATTAATATCTTTAAATGTGTCAAAAGCTTCCTTGTAAAAGCCGGCTGAGCATAAACAGAACACCTTGGCACATGCAGCTTTAACTTCCAATTCTGTTGATGATAGTTTACGGGCTAATTGCTGCAATCGACTCGCATAAACAAAAGCTGAATCATATTGATATGAACGGTATTCTTCATATAACTTATAAGTAATTTCAAATGCTGTCTTGTTGTCTTTTACATTACTGAGGTTATGACGCAACGTTTGTATATGCATTTCTTTTTTAGAATCGTAAGAGGCAGATGAAGAAATGACTGTATCTAATTTTGGAAGCAAAATATTAACGTTGCCATTGAAATCAAGGGTTCCAAACACTTTTAAGTAAGGACACAATAACAGAAAAAGAAAAAGCATCCTTAAATTAAGCCGTGATATTGATAAAAAATGTCTCATGATAGATTTCACATTGCCTCTTTTTGAGATAATATTATAGATTACATATTGGACAAATTCGCACAACTCTCTTCATTTCAAATGTTTTAACAAGAAAAATCTTGTCAATCATAAGGTCCACAAATTTAATTAATTTATTTGTGGAATCAAAAAATAAAATCAATAAAATTTACATTCTCCGTAAAATCATTCTAAGCTAAGCGCCATTCTTTCAGCGTACGGCTCGCTCCGTCGAAGTTGGCTCCGACCTTCACTACTTTTCGTCCATCGGCCTGATAAGGAAGGAGATAACCCTTGCTGTCTATCTGGGCAAGCGCCTCTTCGGCAGAACCGTTGTATTTGAATTCCATGACATAAATCACATCCGGCATGCGCACCACGAGGTCTATACGTCCCTGCGAGGTCTGCACCTCGGCATCGCACAGGAAGCCCAACAGACGGAAGATGATAAACAGGGCGTTGTGAAAATATTTCCCAGAATCGCCCACTATCATGTTGGGAGTTGAGGCAAGCAGACTTTGCACGCGACGCATGAAACTATCAATATCGTTATGCTCCAAATCGTCTCGGAATCGCACAATGCCGTATTCCGACTCGCCGAATTTATTGTTGAAGAAAAGCGGTTGGATGAAATTCAGGAAACCTGATTCCACTTCCTCGTTGGGAAAACCGAGCCGATACTGTTGGCTCTCCTCATCGAATCCTTTTATAGTAAGGTAGCCACTTTGATAGAACAAGGACACAATATCGACTTCTTTGGCACTTACACCTATCAGCGTATCCTCATCCACCGACAGATTGGAAAGGTCGGGAAGCGTTAGACTCGATGCTTTCAGCACGTTCACCAAAAGAGTTGGGGTGCCCGTCTGAAACCAAAAGCGACGGAAACGTCGACGGGCGAAAGCACTCAACAGACTATATGGATTATAGACGCCCTCGCTGTCCTCGCTGAAATGATAGCCGTCATACATCCGGCGCAACTGGGCGAGCGTGTCTTCATAGCTCAAGCCGTTCGCGCGTGCCATCATCCCGATGTCGTCCTTGAAATATTCCGTCAGTTCCCTCTCCGTGATGCCGCAGAGGGTGGCGTAGTCCATGGAGAGCGAGATGTCCTGCAAATTGTTCAGGTCACTGAAGATGCTGACGTGACTGAAACGGGTCACACCCGTCAGCAGGGCAAAATAGATATAGCGATCAGCCGACTTCAGCACACCGTAGAAAGCCTTGAGCTGGGCGCGGTAGCTGGCATCCAGCTCTTCGTTGTCCATAGCGGCGATGAGGGGCTTGTCGTACTCGTCCACGAGTATTGCAACCTGTTTTCCCGTCTTCTCACAGGCGCAGCGGATAATTCGCTCAAAACGGGAGCCGGGGGCACCATTGCCCGAATCGCAGCCATACTCCTGCTCCCAAAGGGAAAGATGATCTTCCAGCCTACGGGTCAGTGCTTCAGGGGTGTTGTATAGTCCGACATTCAGGTCCAGGTGCAGCACGGGACGTGTCACCCACTCCTTCTCCAGC
>JBMNUW010000224.1:0-3410 GCA_050946475.1 Prevotella sp. | reverse complement strand
TTAGGCAAAAGGCTCGAAGTGTAGACTTTGTTGACTCTGTTGTCGGTAATGTAGTTTTCTTTCGTGATAGTTGCCATTGTTTTGTCCTCGTGATAGTTGTCGTTCTCAGAAGGGATGGATGTTTGACAGCTGTAAGGATTCTCGTCCTGTAGGTACAGACTTTTATGTGCGGTGCCAGCCAAGAGATTCAGAGACACGAGCACTGAGATAAACAGCATTAGGGGAAAACTTCTCTTCATTTGTGATGGATTTATTTATGCCTTAATATTTCGCACTATTTTAGTTTAACAGTGTTTGCAAGTTCATGAGCAGCAATAAAATGCTTGCGATTTTGCCATGATAGAATTCCGCTTGATGAGTGGTGTCAGGAAATCAAAAGAAACATCCACACGACTTTGCAAATGTAACAAAAATATGATAGACCAGCGCTTACCAGCGATATTTTTCTTCTGATAGGAGCATAATATCTACAAAGTTTCCTCCAAAGTATAAAATAAAATTGAAAATTAAACCGAATTAAGTATAACACGATGGTTGAACATTATTCTTATCTTTGCAAACGTAAAGGTATCCAGACTCAACTCAGCGCCTGACAGCGAAAATAATGTCGGACAAAAGTAAATCCGGTACTCCCATCAATCACATCAGTTTGTAACATCGTAATTTAAATAACAATGACTATGAAATCAGGAATTCTCCTTACATTCCTCTCAGCATTCAGTTTGCTGAGCGCAATGGCACAGCAACCCATCAGCATCGCCCGTCAGGGACACTTCACGGTAGGCGGTACCGTCATCCAGCATCCCGGAACCTATGACAACAGTAAGTTCGTTGGGTGGGCTGAACAAGTGGAGACCGGACAGTCATCACGCGTTGACCACGCCACCATCGACTTTCAGATTCCCGTCAATGCCAAGAAGTTACCGTTGGTATTCGTCCATGGCTACGGTGGCAGCGGTCTTTGCTGGGAGATGACACCCGACGGTCGCGAGGGCTTCAGCACCCTCATGCTGCGCCACGGCTATGCCACCTACGTGATGGACCTGCCAGGTCGTGGTCGCGCTGGCCGTACTTCCGCCACCACACAAGTGAAGCCTTTAGCCGACGAGATGTTCTGGTTTGACATCTGGCGCATGGGCATTTGGCCCAATTGGAACAAGGGAGTGCAGTTCCCCAAGGACAGTGCCTCGGTGAGTCAGTTCTTCCGTGAAATGACGCCCGACTTGAGTGACCATCGGCAGGATGTGCCCGCCATCAACGCACTGACCGACCGATTGGGCACCGACATCCTCGTCACTCATTCAGCCGGAGGCTTTCCCGGATGGTTGGCAGCCATGCAGCGTCCCGACAAAGTGAAGGCAGTAGTGGCTTATGAACCGGGCGGATTCGTATTCCCCGAAGGAGAGGTACCTGAGAAGATAGACGGACTCACGGGCGGTTGTGCTGGAATTCCTGTGCCCAAGAAGGATTTTGAGGCACTTTGCAAGATTCCTGTTGTCCTCTATTTCGGTGATTACATTCCCGAAACTCCGAGCAAGAACTTAGGCGATGAGAACTGGCGCGTGCGCTTGCAGATGGCACGCAAATTTGTCGACTGTATCAACCGTCACGGCGGTAAGGCAACACTCGTGGAGCTTCCCAAGATTGGAGTCTATGGCAACACCCACTTCCTGATGCAAGACCTGAACAACAACGTCCTCGCCGACTTGCTTGCCAAATGGTTGGAAGAGAACAAGTTGATATAATCCCATTGTAAATACAAACAAAAAGGAAAGGCTGCAACATCTGTCGGTGTTGCAGCCTTTCCTTTTTATCATTACTCTTATTCTTGCGCCACGTGGACTTCGTTACAATTCACACGGACAGCATAACTATTCGCGTGAACTTCTTAACTATTCCCATGGGCATCATTACTGTTTATGAGGGCTTTTTCTTTGATTTCTCCCAAGCCGAGACCACCACATCCGCAGCCCCGTCTATGCCTAACCGGTCGGTGTTTACTATCAGGTCATAACCATTGATGTCTTTCCATTGTTGACCGGTGTACTGCCAGTAGTGGTTGGCGCGACCCTTGTTCACCTGTTCGATGCGCTGTCTTGCCTGTTCCTCATCGAGATGGTCATGCTCCATCACGCGCTTCACGGCTGAATCCTCACCGGATGTGACAAAAATGCGGAACACCTCATCGCTGTCGCGGAATATCCAGTTGGCAAGACGTCCGATGATGATGCAGGGACCCCGTTGGGCAAGCGCTCTTATTGTCCGGCTCTCTGCCACGAAGATAGCATCATCTTCCGATGGATTCATCGATGGCGGAATACTCTTGTCGGTGAAAATCAGTTCCCACAGCTTTCCCGAAGAAATGTTTTGCTCATTGCGTGCTACCACTTCCGGCGAGTATCCCAGTTCCTTGGCTGTCTCGTCGATAATCTCCCTGTCATAGTAAGGGATATGGAGACGGTTGCTCAGTTGCTTTCCCATCAGTCGTCCGCCACTTCCATATTCGCGGGCAATCGTGATAACAGGATATTGAGCGACAGGCTCTTGGCTGACAGGCTTTGCTTCCCTTTCATCGGCAGGAATAAAGATGCGGTCCAACCATGAGATATGAGGAGAGAACTGTCTGACCATGAAGCCAACAAAGAACATTGAGAAGAGGGTTCCCACTCCGATATACTTCCATTCCCAGTGACCGAAGAATATATACATGAAGATTACGCCGACAATAACCAGACTCGTATCGGAACAAATCTTCACCTTACCGAAATCTTTCTTCAGGAACTTGGCGATGGCGAGCGGAAAACCTTCTCCGGCAAGCATCAATGAGTCACAGCGTACTTCGCAGGCAATACCGAAGGCAAGCAGTGAACCGCCTATCACTAGTTCGATAAACCGCAGGGGATAACCTATCCAAGGCTGGAGCGTGAACGGTATCTGCACATACGACGTGAGCCACATGGTCAAATCGGTGTAGAAACCAAAGAGAAAAGAAACCAATATCTGCGTGAGTTGCCGCTTCTCATAGTCTTTTCTCAGCAGGACAATCTGCGAGAGAATGAAGAAAACATGCATGCAGATAGTGAGTTGACCCATCGTGAGACCTATGCCTGGTACCAAGGACAGCACATAGGGTGGTGCGGAGATCGGAGAGGAGCCCAGGTTGGCACGGATAGAGAGTGATGTGCCAAGGGCGATGATAAACAAAATAAAAATGAAACTAACGTAGCGGCGTGTCCACTCGCGCCGACTTCTATGAATTTTCTCTACCATATTGAAGATTTTGACGCCGCAAAGTTACAACTATTTGCAAAAAGAGCAAAATAAATTCTAATATTTTCCAAAAAGAAAGTTTCTCGGCGTTTTTGCTTACTCCAATTTGTTGCTGCCCAATGATTCGGCGGATATTCGCC
>JBMNUW010000223.1:0-3423 GCA_050946475.1 Prevotella sp. | reverse complement strand
TAATTAGCTCCCTGCATAGGCTCGCGGCCTTTCATGTGGAAGGTACCGTCGGCAGCCACAACGGCGGAGTCGGCAACCTCGCCATGAATTTCAAGGTACATTTTATCAGCTTTCAGTCCGTCGAGTTTGCCGTTGATCTCGTATTGGGCGCTGGCCGTTGAAACCATGAAGAGCGCCAAAAAGATAGTAATGATGGTGTGTCTCATATTCATTTCTTGTTAAGGTAGTCTTGAATTGCCTCGCTGATCTTGTCGCCGCGAAGACTTTTAGCCACGATGGTTCCGTCGGAGGAGATGAGGAAGATCGCTGGAATGCCGTTCAGATTGAACCATTTGTAGAGTCCGGCCTTCGTTCCCCGCTTCTCCCAGGCCTGCGTCCAGGTGGGCTTGTCCTGCGCCAGAGCCTTACGCCATGCCGGCTCTTTCTCGTCGAGCGACACACTCAGCACGTCGGCACCTTTGTCCTTATAGGCATCGTAGGCGGCCTTCACGCTGGGATTTTCCTTACGGCACCATCCGCACCAGGAAGCCCAGAAATCGAGGACCACGCACTTCTTTCCCTTGAGGAAACTGTAGAAATTGAGGGCCTTGCCATCAGAAGTAGGAAGGGTGAAGTCGGGAACCTTGGAGCCCACATCGACCATCCGCACGCTATTGTATGCGTCAATGGCCTTCTGTCCGACTTCTGAGTCAAGCACAGCCTTGGGCATCTTGCTGATGCTTGCCTCTACCTGCTGGAGCATGCCATTGAGAAACAGGAACGTACCATGATTTGCAATGAGACTGGCAGAATAGGCATCTGCCGCATCTACTGCCTTGCCCAACCGACGCATAAATTCTGCGTTGTCAGCAAGAGTCCGCTGATGGGCTGCCTTGGCAAAGGTCTGCTCAATGTAAACACGGTCGTCTGATGGGGTTAAGGGAGCTTTAGCCGCCGCAGTGACGATATCGGCTGCGAAGAAGAGTAAAAATAACAATTTTCTCATAAAATACAGTTTAAATAATACATTCTGCTAAAAAATGGGGCATTTCATTAAACATTTCAACCATAATACGGCAAGAACTCTCAATCGGGGACATGAATCTTTAAAAAAAAGCTATACTTTTTTATTTTTATTTGATTTCTGGATAATTCGCTCTTCACAAATGGGAGGAAATAAACTGAAAAGTTAAATTCTCATGGAAAAAGAAGATTTTCCGTAAGAAGAAAGGAAATACAGCATACAAAAGAAGAAAATTCGTAATAGAAAAAAGAGGATAACGTATAGGACAGAAGCAGAAGAATTCTACATCTTATGCGACTTCACGGCGAAAGTCATGCAAAAACAAACCACAAATATCACAAGATACAAAACACTTTGCAGGGCTGAATTTATCACTTGCTAAAGTTGAATAAAAAACAATAAACAGGAGCCGTCACAGAGACCGCCTGATTTGCAATAAGCTATAGGAGGCAGAAGTTCAGTCCTGAAAACAGACTGATGAGATTGACATTAAAAAAGCCATATCCGGACTCACTATAAAGTTGGACATGGCTCAATGTTAGTTTGGTTTGTAAGAGTTGATTTTTAAAAACAGTCTATTATTCTATTATATTTCGGTATGTTTCCTATTGAAGATTTGTCCTGATGCAATCCTTATTTTATATGAATTCATTCCTTATTTAAAGTAAATGGTGTTCTCCTCACGCCAGACATGGAACGAGCCCATTGAATTGAGCAGTTTGATAGTGCTGTCAATGCCTTCATCACGATAGGAGATGAAGTGGAGACGGAGATTCTTGACTCGCTCGTTCTGGAAGACCACATTCAAATTGTACCAACGACCCAAATCTTGTGCTATGTCGTTGAGCTTCTCGTCATCAAAATAGAACAGACCTTCACTCCAATACTTGAATTTGTCAGGGTCGACACTCTTCTTTACAAAGGTACCGTCGTCCGCCAAGCACGCATCCTGACCGGGAGAAAGGATGTCGCGGGATGCTGACTTGCGACTTCTCAAGGCGACCTTTCCACGCACCAACGTGACGTGAACGGTCGAACCCTTGTATGCCTTCACGTTGAACTCTGTGCCCAGCACCCGTGTGTCAATGTCGGCGGTCTCCACGATGAAGGGATGACTGGGGTCATGCTTTACCCGGAAGTAAGCCTCACCCTCCAGTACCACACGGCGCTCACGGCCTGTGAAGCGCGAGGGATAGCACAGCTTGCTGCCTGTGTTGAGCATCACCTCCGACCCGTCGGAAAGAACAAGACTGAAGGTCTTGGTCCGGGGGATACTGATTTTCAGATTCTGAGGCGTCTCTGTCGCATACGCCTTGACATTCATGGAGTCGCCCTCCACGACGCTCCCTATCTCAGCCAAAGCCTTGGGGTCGTCCATCGCTATGGTGTTGCCATCGGCATTCTCCAAGGTCACGGCAGGCTGAATCTTCTCGGCGGTTAGCACCACATCACCCGGCTTGAGTTTTTGGGTAGGCTTCCACCACTGACTCAAAGTGAAGAACAGCAGGACGGCAGCAGCCACCGATATTGCCACCCGCATCCATACTCTCTGCCTACGATGGCGACGATTGGCAGGAGCGGTGTCTGCCAAACTTGGCTCCTCCTTGCGCAACTGCATACGCTGTGCAAATCTCTTCCATTCCTTCTGCGTATCGGGCGCGGACTTTTCAGAGCGTTGCATCACCGACTTAAGACGCATTACTTCGTCCATGGCTTCAGCAAACGACTCATCGCTGGCCAAGGCTTCGAGCTCCTCGTCAGTCATCTCCTCCCCATGATCTATGAATTTCAAGGCATCATCGAGAGAGTGATTGTCTGTTATATGTGTTGCTTGCTTCTCCATTCTATATTTATCAGACGATGTCGGATTAAAATCGGTTACCTGGTTTTTGAATTTTTTAAAAATTTTCCTCTGATTATTTTCAAAGCCCGGACTATATTTTTATGAACTCCTTCCTCACTGATTCCCATTTCCTGTGCTACCTCACGGTATTTTTTATTGTTGAGATAGCACTCTTTTAAAACGAGCCTCGTCTTTTCCGGCAACTCCTCTATTGCCTTTAACAACTGCGGCAAACGTTCATCTTCTTTCTCGAGTGAAGAAACATCAATACGGTCCGCATAAGCTTCATAGAACTGAGCATAACGTTCCTTCACATTCTGATGACGGATATGATCTATACAGCGACTGCGAATAAAAGCAAGAGCATAACTTTCCCATTTATCTATCGCAACATTATTATAATTGCGATAGACATACTCCATGGCATCATTCACCACGTCGCGACTATCCTCTTCATCATTAAGAAAGCGCAATGCGAAGTAATAGAAACGCTCGTAATGCTGATGGAAAAAACGTTCGAAGCTGTTCACTTTTTCCAAAGCTCTCGTTTTTTGTTAGCAAAATTATAAAATTGCCG
>JBMNUW010000222.1:0-3427 GCA_050946475.1 Prevotella sp. | reverse complement strand
GAATATTAGAAGGCAGCTGTTTCACCATTGTCCGTCCGAAATAATCGGCGGGGGTCAGTCCTGTTTCCGGACGGCATAAGGGTGCACGGGCCGGATACCAGTTACCCATTCGTCTGCCGAGACGGGGATTGTCAACGGTGGCCAGCATCTGAAATCTGCTGTCTACAATAGTATCCCTGGCCTCGAATGGAGCATTGCCTTCCATGTTCGATTGACCTAGACAGAGATAGATGTAAAAATTGTTGTCCTGTGCCTCGGCCTCCATACAGAGCAGACAGCAGGTGATGACCGTCATAAGGCGGACCAATTGTTTTTTATAGAACTTCATGTTCATTGCTTTTTTTGAATTGTACATCTATATCTTTTTTTGAAGCATTCCGTCTCTTGTATTCACTTCAGTTATAGTGAATCACATGGAAGCCCACCTCCTTTTTCCTATTCTACCACTTAGAATGATACCAGTCTACGTCCACATGGCCGCCTTGTTGCTTTGTTGCATAGCAATAGATGGCAGCCCTTGTACCCATGAAAAGCCGACGGTAGTCATAGACCATTTTGAAAGGCTTTCCGAGCGTTTTCCATCGTTTGTTGTCAGTGCTGTAGAGAAATTGGGCGTAGTCATGTCCGGCTCTGAAATCGGTTATCATTCGGAGATAGATGATGTGACCGCTGAAAGAGACTTGCTGTTCCGTTTGCTGGTCAACCTTTGTGATGGCCTTGCTCTTTTCATCATCCATGTGTACCGATTGGAGACTTAATTCCAACCGGAATTTCCCATTTGTCTTTCTCACCAAGAGCATGGCGGCATCGCCTTGCATGGCAGCCAGTCCCGTGCAGTCACCTTCTTTCAGTCCTTTCACGTCAAGTTTCACGGTGACCGTGTCGACAGGCCCTACGAGTCGTTGGCTGATAGTATTTCTGGCAGCGAAGAAATTGTCCGTTATGTTGGCGGTGTGAAGCCTAAGCCATCCCTGCCGTTCCTTTAAGCTCCATGCGTTGTCCACGGGGTTATGGTTCCATTCCCAAAACAGTCTGAGGTTTGGTGCTGAGAAGTCATCGCTTCCGGCAACTCCGTCGCCGGGGGTCAGGTCGGGGCTGAAAGGCAAGTTTACCTCCGCTGGTATATGTCCGTTCCTGTCGCCCAGCATCGGCCATCCGTCAATCCATCGGCAGGGATTCAGTGTGAGCACTCTGCCCACGCCTCCACGATCCTGGAAGATGACACCATACCAGTTGCCTTTTTCATCATCAACGATGGTACCCTGTCCTGCATACGGGAATCCCGCGAACTGAGATTCCAGAATCACCTTCTTTTCGTAGGGTCCCAGGATATTGTCGGCACGAAAACAGACTTGACGACGAGGCTTGTCTTTCGGCCAGGAAATCATCAGCAGATAGTATTTCCCGTTGTATTTAATCATTCGGCTGCCTTCGAGAAGTCCTGTTTCGGTGGAATCGCGCTCAAACAGCTGCTTGTTCACGCCGCCTTTCTTGATGCTCTTCAAGTCTGCCGACAGCTCCGTACATTGTCCGGTTCCGTGAAGGACGTACACTCGGCCGTCATCGTCAAAAAAGAGCGATGCATCATGGAAGTGGGGCAGTCTCGACACTAATGTCCACTTGTCTCGGGCATGATTGGCAGTATAGATATACGTGTCTCCGCCTGGATTGTCGTTCGGTGCAAAGAGAGCGTAGAATTTTCCGTTGTGGTATTTCAGTGAGGTAGCCCACTGACCACGCCCGTAGACCGTACCACCCTTCATGTCATATTTAGGACTGTCTGTCAGTTTGTCGAAGATATAATTGGTGGTTCTCCAATGCGTCAAGTCTTTCGACTCCATGATGGGAGCGCCAGGCATGAGGTGCATGGTGGTGCTCACGAGATAGAATGTGTCGTTCACTCGAATGACGTCTGGGTCTGGTACGTCAGCCCATATCATCGGGTTATGGCAGACAACTTGACCGGCTGCCATTACGCTTTGTAGCAATAGTATGATGGTCAGACGTCGAAATAAAGAGATATGCATTTTATCTGTCTAAATATTACGTTATCAATCTAATCCTATTTTTTACTTGAACCATACAGTCCTATGCATGCGCCTATGAATCCTCCTGAACGGTTGGTGCTCAGGTTAATGGCATCCACGCCACGAGCCAACAGTTGGTAAGGATTCTTCCCCGTAGCATAGTAGAAATCGTAGTATCGTCCGTTCCCCACCATCTTCAATCTTAGCGCTTGTTTCGACTCTTCATCGTTGAGCAATGCGGAGGCAATGGTCACCTTGTTCTTTTCGGTTCGGGTGAGCACCACGGCGGGCTTACCGTCCAACAGGGTCTTTCCGAATACGAAGTTGTTTTCCTCGTTTTGCAGCAACGTGAATCCCGCCACGTCCTTGTCGCTCTTTGGCTCAAACGTCAAGGATGTCTCTGCCGAGAAATTGGTGTGTTGCTGTCTGCAGAAGATAGCCGATGGCGATTCTTTCTCGGAGATGTCGCAGTTCAGCGGATGGATGGTAAGTCCGTTGCCCGTCTCGTAGAAAGTGGTTGAGGGATTGCGCAGGAACATCCACCTCATGTTCAGCTTCGGCGTATTGAAATCGTCCTCATAACTGAAATTGCCTGAGTATTGGGTCTCTCCCTTGGCAAGTGGTTGCAGTCCGGGCTTATCCACCACATTTGGCAGCACCTTGCCTTTCTCCAGAATAGTGGGCCACCCGTTCTTCCAGGTAACGGGCAGCAGGTAAGTGTCGCGTCCGGTGTTGTAATAGTCGTCCTCGTAGGGACGGCAACCGAGAAATACGGCCCACCAGGAGCCGTCCTTGGCCTGTACCAGGTCGGCATGACCGGTGCTGGTAACAGGATTTTCTCTGTTGGGGTCCACACCGGTGCGCTGTGTCAGGATAGGATTGTCGGGGCATTCTTCCCAGGGTCCCTGCGGCTTCTTGGCCCTGAAGATGACTTCGCTGTGCCAGGCACCTGTGCCGCCTTCGGCGCACATCAGATAATAGTATTTGCCAATCTGATAGAGATGAGGCCCTTCAATCCAGATAGGCTGCTTCTCGACATGGGTTCCTCCCCGCACAATCTCGATGGGAGCTCCTACCGTGGAGTCGCCTTTCACATCGTAGCGCAGCAGGCGGATGGCACGTTGTCCCTCATAAGCGGCCTTTCCCATGACGGGTGCGTTGTGCACTATCCAGCCGTTCCCTTTTTTGTCGAAGCAGAGCGACGGGTCAATGCCGTCGATTTTGGGCAGGTAAATAGGCTCACTCCATCCCTTGCTCGGGTCTTTGGTCTTCACCACGAAGTTGCCTGCGCCCACGTTGGTGGTTATCATGTAGAAGGTCTTGTTTTTCTTGTTGTAGGTGATGGCGGGGGCAAAGATGCCGCCCGAAACGTTCTGACGTTTCAGGGGTACCTGCGACTC
>JBMNUW010000221.1:0-3445 GCA_050946475.1 Prevotella sp. | reverse complement strand
CTCCTTTGAACTGGGACTCCGGACAGAATTGTCCGGGGTCCCTTTTTTTTGTGCATGTACGGGGGAAATTTATGTATCCGGGTCGTGCAGTGTACATCTGCTGTAATGTTTACGAGGCTTCCGAAAGTGTGCGGCTATGCAAAGTCATAGAGTTTTGTATTTTACTTCTACGCCAATGTAGAATCTCTTGTGACTTAGTGTAGGCAGAGGATTGTTAATTTTATATTAAATATTAGGGAACTGTTGTTCTTAATATAGAAATATCATATCTTTGCAAAAACCTTTTTTAATAAATTATACACCTATTGGAATATCTATGAAAGAAAAAAACATTATTCATTTTACAATTGCAATTTCTTTGTTTTGTTCGTCTTTTTTACCAGTGGCTGCAATAACTAATTCCCCTCGTTTTGTAGATACCTATCAAATATCAGACGAAACTACAGATAATTCATTTGATGAATATGGTCATCGTTTGTTGCCAGATTCAATACTTCTTTTTGAATCTTTCAATAAGCTTACTTTACCTGAGGAAGAGATTAAATCAAGAAATTCTTTATTTGATAATAATTTTGCTGATAATTATCTTTCTTATAATTGCTTTACAGCGGATCACTATCTGAAACTTAGAGCTACAAGTAAGGAATTTTCCTTTCTTAGTTCTACTAAGAATTTTATCGATTCCAGTTATTCAAGATTGCTGAATATTTCTTGCATAGCTAAGGGTACATCTACCAATCAAAAGTTATTATCTTTTTATAGTTCTAGAAAGGATTCCGAATCTTTTGATTTGACATCAGAGTTTACGAAATTTAGTTATGATGTTGTTTCAAAGCCAAAGAAACAATTCCGTTATGGTTTTGGTATCGTTAAGGGAAGTGGTTATGCTTATATAGATAATTTTACGATAACCGACAAACGAATCATTGTTAAAGATATGACAGATGGTTATTGCACCATAGCTGCCTATCCACACTCTTTGGTTGTGCCTCAGAATACAGAGGCCTTTACATTAACGATTAAAAATTCTACTTTGTATAAGGGACATGTTTATAAGACTGGTGATGCAATCCCTCCCAGAGAAGCAGTTGTACTTCATAATACGGTAGATAAAACAATTCGCCTGCGGGAGGTGGCAGATGAAGGAAAATGTGATCCTAACAATTTATTACATGGAGCTAATATTGAGCGTTCAGCTTATGTTATTTACCCTAACAACGATAAGATAAATGGCAGTTTCTATGTTCTTGGCAGAGATTCTAATAAGAAAAATATTGGTTTCTATTGGTATTATAAGGCAGCAAAAGGTAAAGGCTACTTTACAATGACTCCCTACAGGGCTTTCTTGTTTTTGCCTTCTACCAGTGCAGGTTCAAAAATCAGTGCTTTCATACTTGATGAAACGGTTACGGGCATCAATGATATACAGCAGGTACCTATGAAGAATTCGTACAGATATAATCTCAGCGGGCAAATGGTAGACGAAAACTACAAGGGTATCGTGATTGAGAATGGAAAGAAAATATTGGTTAAATGATTAAAGCGAAATGCGAAACATAGGGGTAAACACTTCTTTGTTCATCTTTATTTGATTGCTCCCAATTCTGTTGGATTACGATGGGCAATACAATACCGCGGTTGATTACATTTTAAAAGTACAAAATAGAAGAAGGGACATCTCAGGAAAAATCCTGTAGATGTCCCTTCTTGTTATATAGGGTAAATTAGAAAATTCTTGTTTAACCACCACAGAAAAATAGAACCACTATCTGTGCTGTGAAGATTCGTAGGAACATGCTCAACGGATATACAGTGGAGTAGCCGATAGCAGGAGCCTCTTTGCTGCACACAGAGTTAGCATAAGCCAGAGCAGGAGGGTCCGTATAGGTACCAGCAATCATACCCATGATGGTGAAATAATTGAATTTAAATTTCAAACGGGCGATGGTACCAACGATAAGAATGGGGATTACAGTGATAATAAAGCCGGTGTAGACGTATTTCAGTCCGTCGCCCTCAACAACTGTCTCCACGAAGTTTGCGCCAGCTTTGATACCAACACTCGCCAGGAAGAGGCATAGTCCGATTTCACGCAACATCATATTGGCAGATGTGGTTGTATAGGTCACCAACTTCATGCGATAGCCGAATCTGCCGATAAGAATGGCAATGATAAGAGGACCGCCGGCGATACCCAACTTCAGAGGTACGGGAATACCGGGAATCGCAATGGGGATGCTACCGAAGATAATACCTATCATGATACCAATAAAGATAGTGGCTATGTTGGGCGCATTCAGTCGTTTGGCGGAGTTTCCCATGAGTTCTGCCACACGATTAACATTATCTTCAGGGCCTACAACCATGATGCGGTCGCCTACATGGAAGTGGTGGTTGCGGCTGGCGAAGAGGTCCATGTCTTGACGGGAGATGCGGGTTACGTTGACGCCGTAGACACTCGAGAAGTGCATTTTGCCGAGCGTCTTGCCGTTCATTTTCGGGTTGGTTACGATGATACGTTTAGACACCAAGGGTTGCTTGTCGTCCTTAATATTCCAGTCAAATTTCTCTTCCGGTCCTATGAAGGCTTGAATGGCTTCGGCATCAGCTTCAGCGCAAACGATGAGAACTTTTTCACCGACTTCGAATACGGTATCAGACTTGGGAATGGAAATTTTTCCGTCACGCAAGATACGTGTGCAGACGATGTCACGATTGAGGAATTCAGAAACCTGGCGCAGCGTTCTTCCTGCCAAGAAAGAGTTGCTTACTCTCAAGGTCATAGAGTGAGGCTTGGCATGAGGATTGGCGGCTTCAGCTTCGTTGAGTTTTGCCTCCTCCTCATCGAGGTTCACTCTCGTCAGATATTTGATAGCGATTGTGGCACCGATGATGCCGAGCACACCGAGAGGGTAGGCACAGGCATAGCCGTTTGCGATAGGAGGAATGTCTCCTTTCGGGAATACTGATGTCAGCGCTTCATTGGCAGCACCAAGACCAGGGGTGTTGGTCACAGCTCCGTAGAGGGTTCCAACCATCATTGGCAGGTCGTTCTTATCCGGATTGTCGAAGAAAAGATAGTAACAGCCAAACATTACCAGCACATTCAGCACAATAGCCGTTGTGGCAAGGAGATTCAGAGTAACGCCTCCTTTTCTGAAACTTTCGAAGAAGCCAGGACCCACCTGCAGACCGATGCAGAAAACGAAAAGAATGAGGCCAAAGTCCTGCATGAACGTCAGAATGTTGGTAGGAGCAGTGAATCCCACATGTCCGGCCACGATGCCGGCGAAAAGCACAAAAGTGACGCCGAGCGAGATTCCTCCAATCTTGATTTTACCCAAAAGCACACCTACGGCGATAACAATGGCATAGAGAAGTGCTATGTGAGCCACGGAATCTTGCGTCGTGAATAGATTTATTAGCCAGTCCATAAGAATAATTA
>JBMNUW010000220.1:0-3456 GCA_050946475.1 Prevotella sp. | reverse complement strand
GTCTGTATCGTATTTCTTTAGGCTGTCAATGAGCGTCTTTTGGAACTTCTGTGCTCTTTCGATTTCTATTCCTTTGTCTTCCATGTTATCCGCGAAGATGAATCGGGGATAGCGCATGGAAGCGACATCCAAGGATGCGAAGAAAATAGAGAAACGGGCTACCAACTTCAGGAAGAATGTGGATGAGGCACTATATTTGTAATTTCTGTCGCGGAGAAAGAAGATGTTGTTAGTGAAGTCAATTGTGAAATCCGATGGTGTCGCACCTATGAAATTGCGTTGCCGGTCTTCGTCGTGAGTAAGGAAATAGACACCATGCTCTTGAATCTTTTTCATGACCAGCTCCCGTCTTGCTTCTTGTTTCACCATCCGCTCATTAATGGCTTTTTCGGTAGTTTTGATTTCACTCTCCAACTGTTTTTTACTTTCCAGATACTGGGCATATCTTTCGGCGTTCTCGAGCATTGTGTAATATTGCAGGAGTTCTCCTTTGATCTCACCTTTCTTGAAGTTCAAATCTTCAATTTTCTCGGCAACACTACTGCTGCCTTTACCCAATTGCACATCAAGTTGCTTGCGGGCATCTCTTAGTTGAGCTTTGATACTTTTCTTCTTCGCCTGGGCTTGCATCAGTTGAGTCTTATCATCTTTAAGGATGTTCTCTGACTCTTCTTTCTGAAATTCCAGTTCTTGAACAAGTCTTCTGGCTTGGGTGACACCATTCTGACTTTCCACCTTTTGATGGCAAAGATGACAGACGCCTTCTGGCGTATCCTGGGGTAGGGGTGACAGGCACTCAGGGCAGTATTCCAACTTTAGGGATCCCAATATTTGACGGGTGCTTTCCGAATGGTTCAGTGCTATCTGCTTCCGGACAATTTCATCAATGAACAATTGCGTATCTTGAATGTCGTAATCGAGATCAACAATGTTATCTTCTATTTCCTTGGAGGCTCTTTCTAACGAAATGACTTCTTGTTTCAGCTTCTCAGTCAGTGGCACTGGGGTCTTTTCTAATTTCTCTCCGCGTCTTAGCTGCATGATTTGTGAGTCAAGCTCATCAATTTCCTTGCTCTTTCTGTCAATCTCGCCTTGTATATATTCCGGCGAACGTTGCTGCTTATTGAGTATGCGTCCAAATACGCGAAGGTCTGACTTCACTTCTGAAAGTTCTTCTTCCAACTTCTTTAGCTTTCTCTTGGCCTCATAGAGTTTGTCATCGAAGACGCCCAATAACAGATCAGCTACCGTCTCACGGGTTGTCTTTTCGTCATAGGGTTCATAAAGAAATAGAGAACTGGTCGGAGACTCTTGATCGATATAAAGTAGACGAAGCAACTGATGCATGGTGATGTTATTGTCACCCTGTACAATAGGGATGCCTAAAATCTGAAATAGTACTTCAGAAAAGCTGCGCCTGTTTGCTGTGGATTGATAACCGTGAGTCTCGGAATGACATTTGTCAGCCAAAGCCTCATCAAGCGATCCCCAGTAGATGGTCATGGGTTGTTGTGACAGTACCCTTCCTGTTTCGTCCTTATTGATCCGGCGAGCAAGCGTGAGTGTAGCCTTGCTCAGGCTTACCTCCACCATCACTTGCGAACAACGGCGCGCTTCAGCGACAAAGTGGGTATAGTCTCCACCAAGCCCGTAGAACAGCAGATGGGTGATAGTGGACTTGCCACTGCTGTTCTCGCCGCGGATGATATTCACTCCGTGGTGGAAATACTCATCGTATGCAACCTTACCATCTTCGGTAAGTACATAAAGTCGGTTGACAATGATACTAACAGCCATCGTATTTATATTCCAATAATTCTGTACGGTATTTCAACCCGAACTCACCTTTGAGTGGCGTGTCGCGGAAGCAATAGGTCAGCCATGCCAATACGTTCCGCTCCAATGCTGGTAATTTTTCAAGGTTTGACATCACCATCTGCATTTTGTCCGCATCGATTACTTTTACTTTTTGCTGAAGCAATGATTCTGTACTGATAATACCGTAACTGGCGATATGGCTGAGTGCTATCATCTGATAGGGGCGGAGACGCTCAAAGAATCTACGGTCGTTGGGTGAGACATTGTAAGGATTGCGCGTGCTTTTCACATGTTTACGCAGGTCTTTGAATGTCACTTCCGTCTTCTTCAAATGTATCTTATGTATCTTGTAGGGGAAAAGGAGATAATAGTCGAAGATACGTAAACGATCCACATCCATGTCTTTTCCCATGTCCAGATACTTCATGATATATAGCATTCTGTAGATGCCGTTATACGGGTCGAAAGCTGGGTTATACATGATATTCTTTCCAATTGATGTGGCAGTTCCCTGTCAGATAATAGAGCATACCGAAAATGTCGTCGATGTTATAGCGAAGTTCGGTGTCTTTTTCTCCATTGAATGCCAATTTATCAACAACAGGCATGATGACCTGCTCATATACAACCTTCTTTATGACATTTAAGGGTGATTGCTTTACGATTAAAGGCATCACGTACGTATCAAAACGGCTGCTGACAATGGCAAAGAGATAGCTGTCAATCTTCTGTGCCCCCTCATAGTACTGATATTTTGTTGATTTCTTGGCATAATATTGCTTCTGCCGGCACGCTTTGTCAATAGCATCTTTGGAAAAGCCTCCATCTTGCAGCTTGGCCTTAAGTCCTATGGTATGCGGCAATCGTGTACGATAGCGTTTGATGTCGTCTAACTTCTTCTGAAGTCTGTCATCATTCCTCACTTCTTCCTGAAGTTCACGGAAACAACTGATGAGTCTGTAGTCAGGGCTTTGTTGCTGTAGATATTGATTTACATGTACTTCCTTTGCATTAGGGTTGAAGCTCGCCGTACGATCAACTTGATTGTCTTGGAAAGAATTATTATTTCCGGGATTGCCTTTAATATCTAACTCCATTGTCACTCTATCAATATTCAGCTTCCTTCAACAGTCTCCTCACTTCTGACTGTATTTTCTCGTCAGGTGCTATTCTAAGGGCTCCGCGTACGGGATGCTCGCTGTTACCTTCAAGTTTTTCAGCAATGTGTGTCGCAGTTTTGTCCGTGAAGACTCCTTGTTGACCTATATAATATATAATGTGTGCCACCAGATTGCGGTTGAAGTTCGTTCCCTGTTGTTTCCCAGGCTTGTAAACCTCTTTATCAACTGCTGGAATACGTAGAATGTCATTCCATAACTTGTCATACTTACTTTTCCATCCATCCGCCAAGTAGGGTTTTAGCTTGCTGACATAATTGAGAATTTCAGCCTTGATGGGGGCTGTGTCCTTTTCTGGGACGTTCTGATAGGTGGACTCTTGTGGTGTCTGCTTAACGCCATTGATATAGGTGTTGTTGACAGTAGTAGCATTTGGATTGAAATTATCAATATGCTGTATGTTGTACTCCTGGAAGGTATTGCCTGTGCCTGGATCTCCTGTAATTTCTATCTTCATTGT
>JBMNUW010000219.1:0-3592 GCA_050946475.1 Prevotella sp. | reverse complement strand
TATGTGTAAGCGTCCGTGTCATAGTAATTGATGGCACCGGAAAACTCTACATTAAGATCTTTGAAAGGCTGAACTCTGACGTAAGCATTGCCAAGCAGTCGCACGTTCTTGTGCTTATTAATATTAGTTGTTAGAATATACCATGGACTTGAGGCCGAACCTGCTCAATTATATTTAGTGTTAGGCTCTACGTTCGTCATGTATCCCACTCCGCTTTCTGAAACAGGCGTAGATGCAAGGATATGATGCAACTCGGTATCCTTACCGTTGGCAGAACCTGCACCATTGGTAATAATGTACGTAGGTGCCAGACTGGCTCCGACACTTATATACTTATTGATTTTCGAGTCGATGTTGGCCCTGAAGGTATAGCGCTGGTAATCAGTGCCCACCACGATACCTTTCTGATCCATGAATCCACCTGATACGAGGTACTGCACATTATCTGTACCTCCGGAAACATTGACATTGTAGTCTTGTATCAAAGCAGTTCTGAAGCACTTGTCCTGCCAGTCCAGCAAGTCGAGGGTTCCCGTACCGTCCTCGTAGGTGTGGGTGTCGCGCATCTCCTGACTCATGTACTGGAACCATCTGTCGTCATTGATATATAAATAAGAGCTTGTGGTACCACTTGCAACACCTACATTAGCCAGTCGGGTTGCACTGTCGTCCATGATACTGGCACCCGTCACGCCTAATGTCTCACAACGCTGCAGATAGTTGGCGTCGTTCCACTTCGTACGGAATTCCATCCATTCGGTTGCTGACATCAAATCCAGTTTCTTTTCAGGTGTCTGGAATCCGACACTACCATTGAATGTAACCGTCGGCTTGCCGTTCTTACCTTTCTTGGTGGTCACAATGACAACGCCGTTGGAACCTCTACTACCGTAGATGGCTGCCGATGCTGCATCCTTGAGAACCTCAATGCTTTGGATATCCGAGGGGTTCAAACCGCTTATAGTAGTCATAGGCACACCGTCAACCACATAGAGAGGGTCGGAGCTGGCATTAACAGAAGCTGCACCTCTGACGCGGATTTGAATGTCGGCACCAGGCTCAGCAGTGACCGTACGTACCTGAACACCTGCCAGCTGACCCTGTAATGCCTGTTCTGCTCTTGCAAGAGGACGGTCGGCAATGGCCTTGGCATCCATCTTGGAAACGGCAGCGGTCAGGTCGCGTTTCTTCACCGTACCATAACCAATGACCACCACCTCGTTCAGTGACTGGTTATCCTCCTTCATAACAACTTTAATGTTAGAATCGGAGCCTACTTTGACATTTTGAGTAACAAATCCCACATACGAGATCTTCAACACATCACCTTCTTTTACTTTGAGCGTGAAATTACCGTCTAAGTCAGTGACGGCACCGCCGCCTGAATTTGGAATAACACTAGCTCCAATGATAGGTTCACCATTGGTGTCTGTAACTGTACCGTGTATCTCCTTTTGGGCATACAAAAAGGTACTGGTTAATGTCAACACCAAAACCAATAATAATTTTTTAATCTCCATCATAGATAGTTTTGTTTTTTGGTATGAAATAAATGTTTTATCTGTTGTTTACCAGACGAAATTAGTTTTCAAGTTTATGTTTATTCTCAAGCTTGTCTTTATTATTTTTACTAAGGCAAAGGTTGGATATTTTCCCACTTCACATCCCAGCCTTTTGGAAAACCGGGATTATGCATAGGAGCTCCGGCGGTATCCCACCCCGCACACATCAGTGCTACCGTGGTGAGCAGACCACCATTGCCGGGAAGATAGATGCGCAGACGGCCGTCTTGATAGTTGTGGCCGCTTATCAAATAAGTATTCGTTCGACGATTCATCAGCAGGGCCTCGACTGCTTTCTCCGGTTCGCCCAGGCGAACAGCACACATTGCCGTCATCGGATAGTCCCAGCCCCAGGTCTTGTTCCAATTCCAATTTTTCAACACCCAATGTAAGGTGTTGCGCATGATGGACTTGTTGACAAGTGAACATTCCGGCAGCACGCCTAAAGCCCCCAGCACAGCCATGTGGTCGGAAGTGTAGCGAATGTCGGTATAAGTATTGGTAGCAGACTCTGCGGCAAGATAAAGACTGTCGCTGTTCGCAGCTAATGGTGAGAGCTTCGCCACCACGTCGTCCCATTCGGACTGACGAGCCAGCCCTCTCCTTTCACGCCACTGCTGAGCCACCTGTATGGCCCAATGCCAGTAGGACAACTCGAAGGGCGGATTGACGGTCTCAGAGGCTTTCAGCGTTTCCTGTGCAGGAATGCAACCTTTCAGAACATAGCGGTGGTGAATGCTGTCATAGCTTGCGAAGGAGCACATGAAGCGGGCCGTCTCGTCAATGGCATCGCCATACTTGCTGAGCAGACGCGCTCTGGCTGTTTCGTCCTTCTCGGCACGATAAAGCAGTTCGGCAAGATAGATAATATGCGGTTGCTGCCAGATGAGATAGGAACCCACATTGGAAGGAGCTTCGGCTCCCGACGGATCGGTCATCTTCATCCATCGTACACCCTCGAATCCCTGTCTGCGAGCTATCTCCGCAGCCTTGGGCATCACCTGCAGGTACCACGACAACGACTTCTCAAGCTTTTCGGGATGACCCCATAATGCGAAGTGCGCCAGATGCCACCAAGTCATTTCCAAGTGGAATTTCCCGAACCAGCTGTTGTAGACCAGTCCTGTTTCTTGAGGCGGAGTGGTTCCGGCATCGTTCACAGCCATGAGGTATTGAGACAACACCACTCTCCGCTCCAGTTCTCTTGCACGGGCATCTTTCACCGCAGAGAAGTCCACGGCACCGCCCTTACTCCAGAAAGCCTTCCAATAATTGGCGGTTTCAACCATATCGGCGTTGAAACTCTGTGCGGTAACGGTCGACGGAGCGACAGGACTGAAAGTAACAGAAAACTCGAGCGACTTTCCCCCGCTCTTCAAAAGGAAGCGGTTAGCGCCCTGCTTCATTATCCGAGCCTTACCTGTCCATGTAACCGTGACATAATATTGTGTATCATCGAGTTGCCGCTTCAGTACAACATACTGAACCCCTTGTTGTGCTACGGTTGTGGTGTGCTTGTCGTCCGACTGCCAGTCACAGGCATCATCACTGTGTCCTCCTGTCGGATAAGGAAAACACAATCTGATGCTCGGTGCTTCAGTAGACTTCACGGAAGCCGCAATTCTGTCTGTGGTCGGCGAACAGAGGGTGCGCACTTCATAGCGGATCTTGCCGTATCTGAAATTGCTTGTCACCATACCTGTCCACATATCCAGAATCTGATGAATGTCCTTCACTTTATCGGCATCGTCAAGATTCAAGCCCACCACGCCGAGATGAAGGCGATGCGGATTGGCGCGAAGCCACTCAGTTGCCTTCCGCAACCGCTCGGGCTGCTTAAACTGAGCGGCATAAAGTTCATTATGCCCTCGACCGAAATTCTTTACAGCCAGAATTTCCTCAACCTTATAATGATTCGGGTTGGCAAACGAATGCCATCCCCAGTCACTCATCGTACCGAGACACACTCCCTTGGCGTAAAGCTCTGGAAAAGTCTGCAAACCTGTGGCGTCCACCGTCATCGCAAAACC
>JBMNUW010000218.1:0-3683 GCA_050946475.1 Prevotella sp. | reverse complement strand
TTTAATATAATTCCATAGGTTGAGTCTTTGGAAAATTTAAAAAGAAAATCTAATAAAAACCCCTGTCTAAGTCCTTGAAATGGATTTAGGCAGGGCTTTGGTGATGGATGGAGAGGCAACTCCTCCTGTCATAACTGACGTTATATGTTCTTTTGGCAGAAACTCTTTACTTGTCGGATGTATTCGCTGGTGTTGTGTTGGAAGCTGCGGGCATGGATGGCTCCCGGCATGAGACTGATTGATTTGGGAGCAGACTTTGCCTCATAGAGCGGATGAACCATGCGAGTGGGGACATAAGTGTCGGCAGTTCCGTGGATGAAGAGCATGGGCTTATTGCATTTTGCAACTTGGCGTAGGGGAGAGGCTTCACCAAACGACCAGCCGTATTTCAGTTTGCAGAGTGCACTGGTGGTCCACATCAGCGGGAAGGATGGCAGGCCGAACTGATCTTTCAGCTCATAATCGAACTCGTCCCAAACGCTTGTATATCCGCAATCCTCAACAAAAGCACGGATGTATCCAGGCGTATTCTCCCCTGAGAGACACATCGTCGTGGCTGCTCCCATAGAGACACCGTGGACCACCATTCGTGTGTGAGGTGTCGGACCGCGAAATAGTCGGTCAGCTACTTTGGCCCATTGCAATACGTCGAGTCGGTCTTTCCAGCCCATTTGTACGTCATCACCTTCACTGGAGCCGTGAGCATGCAGGTCGGGTAGCAGGATATTGTAGCCCAACAGGTGATGATAGAGCCATCCAATGTGAATCATCTCCAAGGCACTGTCATGATACCCGTGTACAAGTAGTGCGGTCTTAGGGGTAAAAGAATGGGCTCTCATATAGTAGGCATGATGCCGCTCGCCGGAAGCCATCTTTATGAAGGTGTCGCGAAGGGCATGATGTTGCCTCAGACTGTCCATCCACGGCCGCATCTCCGGTAGTTCCTTATAATAGCGATTCCATGAATTCCGGTTGTTCGCCTGTCGGTTCGGGTCTGGAGAAAGTGAGTAGTCCAGCATATAGAATGAGCCGCCGATAGTGGCGATGACGAGAAGCAATATGATGGCTGCGACGATGCCGCAGGTGAGTTTGCGTGGACTTGTTTTCATAGCGTGTGACTTCTGTTTCAATAGTTTTAAAGGGGCTTTTTTGTTTGCTTGACATTGCAAAATTAGTACATAAAGTTGAATAAACCAAGATTTTGTCCGAAAAGTGTCGCATCGCCAGTGTGCATGTGAATAATGGCTATGGCAGCCAATCAAATATTGGTTTTATCACAAGGTTTTACGGAAAAATTCAAATAGACTTGAATTGTTCATCATTTTCGCCTTTTTTTCAAGTCTATTTAAATTTTTATTGCTAGTTTTCCATTAATAGTTCCACTCGTTGCAGGGCCACTCGGCAAAGGACGTGTATTTTGCTTGCAATTAAAAACGCATATAGTTTTTTGAAACCAGTGATACTGACGTGTTGATGATGAGTTTGACGAAATTAAAACACTATCATCCTTTGTTGCAAAGAAAAAATGTTTATAAGAGTTAGTTGAGAGCCTCTGTAGATCAAGGAAAATAGTTAAAATTACATTAAAATTATTTTTAGCGAGCATTAAATCCCGAAAGAACAGAAATAATTCAAATTTACTTGCTAACTTTGCAAGCGATTTCAATAAGTATTAGTATTATTCGGGAACATCCTAATATTCAATATGAATTTTTTATATTCGCTGCTTTCTAACATCAATTATCTCACCATCTTTATTCTGATGATGGTGGAGAGTACCGTTATTCCTTTCCCCTCGGAGGTCGTTGTTCCTCCGGCAGCCTACAATGCGGCAGGGGGGAGTCTTAACGTTATCCTTGTGGTATTATTTGCCACGCTGGGAGCCGATGTAGGTGCTGCTATCAACTATGCAGCCGGTTATTTTCTCGGTCGTCCTGTGATTTACAGATTCGCCAACAGCCGTTTGGGACATCTCTGCCTGCTCAATGAGGAGAAGATTAAGAAGAGCGAGAAATATTTTAACGATCACGGTTTTGTGGCCACTATTACCGGTCGTCTCATTCCCGGTATCCGTCAGTTGATTTCCGTTCCGGCTGGCTTGGCAAAAATGAACTTCTGGAAATTCATACTTTATACCACCCTTGGTTCCGGAGCATGGAACTGTATCCTTGCTGCTTTAGGATGGTATCTTCACTCCTTTGTTCCTGCAGATCAGTTGCAGGCCAGCATTCAGACTTACAGTCAGGAGATAAAGATAGTGATTGTTTCCTTGGCTGCTTTGGGAGTGCTCTATCTTATCTTCCGTAGAATGAGAAGGGTATGCAGGGAAAAAGTGAGTTGACTCCTGTAGGAATGAATGGAGTGGCTGACATCAAAAAAACGTTTGCAGCAAGCGTATTAAGGTCAGCAAAAGAATTTGATTCCAATAGGATGAATAGATATCAACAAAAAAGGCGGTTCCTGTGAAAGGAGCCGCCTTTTTCATATATAGAGGAAACCCTAAGCAAAAGAAGTGCTATCTGTTAAAGCCACTGAATCCAACAAAGAGAAGCTCTTTGGTAAAAGAACTGATCTTAGCAGAATACAAACTGTACGAGAAGCATGTAACAGGCTGTGCCGCCGAAGATGGAAATGAGCATGTTTCTCTTCCAAAGGTGGAGAAAGGCGGTGATGGCGATGCCGATGAGTTCGGGCAATCCATGAAAGCCTGTGGCAAACTCAACATCTTTCAGACAGTAGATAATGAGCATTCCGAAAACGGCGGGCGGCAAGACACCGCTCAGATAATGGATGTAGGAAGGCGTATCCTTGCCTCTGAAAATCAAAAATGGCAAGAAGCGGGTAAGTGCCGTGCCAAACACTAGTATGACAATGGTGAGAATTTGTTGAGTAGTGGTCATTACTTGTCCTCCCTGTTTCCTTTTTGTTGTTCGATTTCAATCTTCTCTGCGCCCTGTTCTGCGTTTTTTTCGAGTTTCGGCTCAAGCGTGGAACGGAGCAAAAGCGAAACAAAGAGAATGGCTGTCATTGCAGGAATTACGAATCGGTCTCCTCCAAAGAGCGCGAGGCAGAGTGCTGAAAGAATCAGTCCTAAAATGGAAGCAATATGGTTGCTTTCCTTTGCCCACTGCTCCATAAAAATGGTGACAAACATGGCTGTCATAACAAAGCCCAGACCTTTAGTGTTGAACTTCACGAGGTTTCCGAAAATACCTCCCAGCGTAGCTCCTGTGACCCAATAGGAATAGTCAAGCACAGTGACCCACAGCATGAACCAGCCCTTGTCAACGTTCTTGGGGATTTTTGCGGTGTAATTGATGGAGAATGTCTCGTCGCACATGCCATAGATGAGGAAGAATTTCTTCCATCCTTGTCCCTTGAACTTTTCCAGCATGGAGATACCATAAAATAAGTGACGCGCTCCGATGAGGAGGGCGATGAGTAGAGACTGCAATGGATGAAAATGGCCCAAAAGCATTTTTACGGCAATGAATTCCGTCGAACCACTGAAGATGGTCATTGCCATGAACATAGGCCAATAGAAAGCGAACCCCGACTTGTTCATCAGTAGTCCGTATGCAAGTCCGAGGAACCAGAAGCCGGCGAAGATGGGCAGGGTGTAAGGGAAAGCGGCTTTGAGGGCTACTTTCCACCGTATTTCTTTTGGTTGATTTTCCATATAT
>JBMNUW010000217.1:0-3771 GCA_050946475.1 Prevotella sp. | reverse complement strand
CATAATCTACTGTCTTATCCAATCCTAATAGTTGCATAATCTTCTTTTTGTTCCAATTCTAAATTATGGATATAATTACCCAAAGTTTCTCATCTCCTTGCTTCCTGGAAGCGCTTGAGCACGTCGCATCGCGACACATAACTGCTAACCTGAGTCTTGTGCTCTTGGGCGAAGGCACTGAGGGCGGCGAGGGCTACGTACTGCCGCGAACCCTTACGCGGAGAGAGGTTGTGGAGGTCGTACCACTGGTTGGTGGCTTCGTCCCATCCCTCTCTATACCACGGATCGCGATGAATAAAAGCCAAAGCATAAAGACTCTGCTGCTGAAGTTTGAAGTCGGTCTGTTGCAACTGATAGGGGGTCATGTTGCTTCCCGATGCCTTCAACATCCGACGGGCTGCCTTGCGTACCTGCCGGGTCATCTCCTTGCTGTCGAGACCTGCCACACAAGGCACTGTAAGCGGCTGAAGCAACTCTATTGCCTGAGCCACAAAGTCCTTTGTACCGGCCAACGCACTGTCCTGTGAGCAACTGACACCATACTGTGTGAGCCACCAGCAGTCACCCTCGTATGAAGCCTGATAGTAGAGCGAGGCAACCTTATAGGCTTGCAGGCGCTTCTCCATACCCTCACGCATGTTGTGGAGCAGTGCCTCCTGCTTTATCATCTCCCGGCAGAAGAGCGCCTTCTTGTTCTCCTTCAAGCTCACGGAATCGTTCATCTCACTGTAGGTAATCTTCTGTCTGCCCATCCACCGGTCGCGGTTGTAGTCGCGATGGGCGGCGTAGGGAGCGATGTTCTGACGGGAAAGGAAGGAAAGACTCACCTTCTCCAAATAAGGCAGTGCCTCGGAGAACCGACCGCTGGCAAGCAACTTCGTGCCTATCAAGTCATTATAATAGTTATACCGTTTGTTCACCGAACCGTATGCATAGGCTTCCAACTGGTTCTTCGACTTGCCGTTGATGGTGGCGCAATAGGCGATGAGCTGTTTGGGAGTAAGTGACTGTAAATCACTGAAATAGGTATCGTAGTAGTTCAGTCCCTCGACGGTACCCCAGCCATCGCCCACGCACTGCATTCCCACGAGGGCGAGTGCCAAGTCGTTCTGCCCCTTCTGGCGCAGTATCGGTACGAGATGGCGCATCACCAGTCGGTCTTTCACTTCGTCATAATGATTCAGTCCAGACTGTCCATCTTTGTTTTCCTCATCGCTTTTCTGGTCCATCCACTTCATCTCTCCTGCCAGCCAATTATAGTAGGGTGTGGCATAATCTTCGGTGAAAACGCTGTTCACGGCATAGATGGCACGTGCATTGTCCTTCATGCGCTGTGTGCCGTTGAGCTTCTGAGCCTCAGCTAATTCTGTCTTGGCTGTAGCATAGTCGCCGAGGAGGAAGTGGATGGTGCCGATGGCACTCTGCCAGAGACAAGGCTGTTGCGTCTTTCCCACACGGAGCACGTTCCGGGCGAAGTCCACGAAGTCGAGAGCATCCTGCCGATAAACCACACTGGCATCTATCAGCTTCATGCCCCTCACGAGATCTGAATCAGCCGCGGAAGCCGTATGGGCGGCGTATTGTTCCTGCAGGGCATCCATCGTCTCCTGCGTATTATTCACAAAATCCTGCACGAGATAGGTCAGCGTGGCGGAATTGGGATTCTGCCGGTAAGTAGCCTTGATACCGGCGAGATTGCGGTACTTTCTGACACAGTATTTCAGCGAAGTGAAATCCTGCTGACGGGCATAGATTTCCACCGCCTCATGTTTGCGGCCCGTGCGCAGCAAAGCCCCTGCGTAGAGGTTCTCCATGATGTCACGGTAAACGCTCGGAGAGAGTTTCCGTCCCTTGGACTGCCAGAGGGAGATGACCTGCCGATACTGCTTCAGCCCAAACAGACCGCGCATCTGCAACAAGGCGTACTGGGAACGATAGCGCTTGCCCTTATAGTTGCGTCCACTCTGCACCATGAGATGTAGATGCCGCTGACGTTGCTGCAACTGTTGGCGAGTGGGATAGTTCCAACCCGTAAACAACTCATTGTCTTTCAGATAGATATTGAGCCAGTTGAGATAAACCATCGTCTCCTTGTCCCCCCGCTTCTTGGCAGCATCCATCACGTCCTCTGCGTTCCAGCGATAGGCGAAACTGTCAGTGGGTTTCAGTCCGAGATACTGTTTCCAAAAGGCATCGGTACGATCCACGAAACGGTCGGTCATGAGGTCACGGTTGAACACACTGAAAAGATACGCATTGTGCGTAGGCCCCTCGTTAGCACAAGCCACTGCTTCGGTGGTGCCTGTCAGAAGGAAAAGAGCTAAAGCCAGCACCATCCGCCAACACCGGAAAGCATGCGGATAGCTGCAGGAATCAATTGCCCATGAAGATTTTGTCATAGCTATTAGAGTTAAAACGTCGTATATTCTTGATACTTAGGTCATAGAGAATCACCTCCCGGTGCACGTCAGGTCGTATGTCGGCAATGGCCTTACGCGTGGAAAGGATATCTTCGAGAGAGGGCTGACGCGTCACAATGGAGTCACCGGACAGCACTGGAAGGTCATCGTCACCATGCATAATACCCACAAACTTGCCTGCACGGAAGAGCACCTGCCACGTGAACAGGGGATAGGCGGCACTCAAGTCCAGTCGATAGTCTTTCAGAAGATGCAAGTAAGGACGGACATCGCGCAAGTCAAGAATGGGTTTCTCCACATCTATCTTCGTCACGTCACCAGTATTATATACCATGAGGACACCGCGATCTGCGGGCGGAACAGGCTGGGAGAGTTGATGAAGTCGGATGGTAGCAGACAGCACAATATTGCGCCCGTGACATTTCTCTTGCAGTTGCTTCATCAAACTGAAGAAGTTTCGCCGCGTGGTCATTGTCCAGTCACAGTCTATTTGCAGTTCTTTTAACTTCCCCACTCCATTGGTCTCATTCATCTGAAGGACACGTTTGAGAATGCGGTCAGCGAGTTCAGGCTGCGGCTGTCGCATACAGTCATTGTGCAGATACACTACAGGAACTATCTCAACCCCCTGTGGCAGAGAGTCTTCAAAACTCAGTGTTGCATTAGGCAATGGTCCCTCAGCCTCATCGTTTACCACGTCGAAATAGCGAAGATAAAGCCGCTCCACATGGTGCTGGCGCAGAAAAGTCCTTTCCTTGGAAGACAGTTGGAGAGTGGTACGCCAATAATACATGGCGCAACTTTCCGTCTGCTGCACCCCACCCGACTTACAAGCCGCGAGCAAGAGCACCAAAAGTAATGAGAAGTAAACTTTTATCCGCATAGCAGTTCTTTTAGGCAAAGTTAGCACTTTAATCTTTAACAATCATGGTTTTTCCCTTAAAATAATTAGGGTTTCCCCTACTATCAGTAGTTCCGTTAATGAAATAAAACCAGATATTCACAAAAAAGCAAGCACTTTCTCTACAATTTCCACTGGAAACAACCAAAATTAGCATTCATACAAACAGCTAAATGTCAATCAGTTAATAATCAACTGCGACAAATCGAAGAATTGTTTTAACATTTAATTAACATTGAAAGAGAGACTCTATAATGCAACTGACTGGTCTGGCAATAACAAAGCTCCGTTAAGAGTCATTCTTGTATTTGTTAAGAGTCATATCTCGTCTTTTTTCGACCGAACCTGTCATCTCTTGACATTTTTTGTGCTCTCAACTTCCTATAATTCATAGATTTTGTGTAAGTTTGCACCCGCGAATATAAACGTTTATAACAAGATATGGCATTA
>JBMNUW010000216.1:0-3783 GCA_050946475.1 Prevotella sp. | reverse complement strand
AAAAAGTAGGCATGACCAAGTGCAGCAAGACGCCAGCGGAGTTCAATATCACCAAGTATCTGACCTCAGGAGACAATTTGCTCGCGGTACAAGTCTATCGTTGGCACGACGGCAGTTACATGGAAGATCAAGACTTCTGGCGCCTTTCCGGAATTGAGCGCGATGTTTATTTGCAGGCCTACCAGCCACTGAGCGTATGGGACTATGAGATAAAAGCACAGCCGGTCAACAACTATCAGGACGGAAAGTTTGCAGCCAAGGTCACCCTACGCAATTTCTCAGGCAATTCCGCCAAAGGTAAACTCACATTGCTTCTGTTGGATCAGCAGGGGCACAGTGTCTATTCAGCCAGCAGAGACATTAATACCAAGGACTCACTTACAACGGTCGATTTTGCATCGTCGTTAAAGAATATACGATTGTGGAGCGCAGAGAAACCGAATCTCTATCACTGTCTGTTGGTGATGAATGGCGATACCATTCGTCAGAATGTCGGCTTCCGTGAGATAAAGATAGAAAATTCCCGGCTGTTAGTCAATGGAAAGATGGTATATATAAAAGGTGTAAACCGTCACGAGACCAACGACAGCTTGGGCCACGTACAGACCCGGGACATCATGATGCACGATATCAAGATGTTGAAGAGTCTGAACATCAATGCCGTTCGTTGCTGTCATTATCCCGACAATCCCCTTTGGCTCCAGCTTTGTGATGAGTATGGCATTTATCTCATCGACGAAGCCAACATTGAGACTCACGGAATGGGCAGTGTTCCTTATTTTACGGACACGGTTCCACATCCGGCCTACAGAGCTGAATGGGCTCCGGCACACCGTGACCGCATCCACCGCATGTACTATCGCGACCGGAACCATCCGTCAGTCATCGGTTGGTCACTGGGCAACGAGTGTGGCAATGGAATCGTATTCCACGAGCAATATAATTGGCTGAAACAGCAAGACCCCTCCCGATTCGTACAGTTCGAACAGGCTTGGGAAGACTGGAATACTGACGTGGTCTGCCCCATGTATCCTAATTTCGACAGAATGAAGAACTACGCCAAGTCTGGCAAGAAGCGCCCGTTCATCATGTGTGAGTATGCCCATGCCCAAGGCAACAGCGTGGGCGATCTTCAGGATTTGTGGAACCTTATTAAGAGCGCCCCAAATATGCAGGGCGGATTTATCTGGGACTGGCAGGACCAAGGCTTCAAACGGGTGCTTCATGAGAACAGCACCGATTCTCTTGTATATTATATGTATAATGGAGAGATGGGAAGCCGTGCATGGCCTGTGGAGATGAGCAGTGGCACTGATGGCATCATGGCAGCCGATGGCTCTTATAAGCCACATGCTGCAGAGGTAAAGAAAGTCTATCAGAACATTCTTTTCGACAGTTTCGACTGGAACAAGGGACTGCTGAAAGTACAAAATGAGTACGGCTTCACCAATCTTGACGAGTTCAGCTACCGTTGGACCCTCAATGAGGAGGGAAGAGAAGTTGCCTCTGGTAAGTTCTCCTTAAAGGCTAATCCCGGGCAGTCAACAACCACAAGAATTAGACTGCCAAAGATGGAAAAAGACAAGGAGTATTCTCTTCAAGTCTATGCTTATACATTGGACGACAAAGTGCTGGGGCGAGACTATGAGATTGCCAAGGAGCAGTTTATCAAATCTCCTTCCATTAAGTCTGAGCAGCCTGTGGTCAAAGTGGACGACGTAAATGTTAAGGAGAACACCAAGGAGGTGCAAGTACAGGTGGGTGCGTTTAGTTGCTCTATCAACAAATACACAGGTCTGCTGACATCCTACGCGCTTGACGGCAAGAATATCCTGGCCCGCAGACAGTCGCTGGAGCCTTACTTCTGGCGTGCTCCCAATGACAACGACTATGGCAACAAGATGCCCCAACGTTGCAACTTGTGGCACTCTGCCCAGACCAACACTTCGGTCAAGTCTTTCAAGGTATGTGAGGCCACAAAGGACGGCGTTAAGATCGAGGTAGAACTTTGTCTCAACGACCTCAGTCAGCCTTATTCTCTCACTTATCTCATACGTCCCGACGGAGCCATCCAAGTGACGGCCCACATGGACACCCGTGGCCGCAAGTTGCCGGAACTACCCCGCTTCGGACTCCGCATGACGCTGCAGCAGGGCTTTGAGGGCATTGATTATTATGGACGCGGGCCGCTGGAGAATTATTCCGACCGGAAGACCAGTCAGTTTGTAGGCCGTTACACCACAACAGTGAGCGATATGTACTATCCCTACATCCGTCCCCAGCAGAACGGCAACCATACTGACATGCGTTCAGCCAGCATCACCAATGACAAGTTAGGCGTAGAGCTAACGCTCACCTCCGACAGTACCTTCGACTTCTCGGCTCTCCACTTCCCCGACGAGGACTTCGATCCGGGCATGGACCGCAAGATGCGTCATACCAAAGACCTCTATCCTCACCGCGAAACATACGTCATCATAGGCAATGTCCAGCGCGGATTGGGCGGAGACAACAGTTGGGGTGAATATCCGCATAAGGAGTATCGCCATTGGGAAAGCGATTATAGATTCACTTTCACCTTGAAACTTTCCCAATCACTTAGAAAATCACGAAACAAACAATGATGCGTAAATCTCTCTTCTTGTCAATATTAGGCAGACGGTTGTTTCCTCATATCGAAAGTCATGTGGCCATAACGCTACATTCCCCTTGGGACTTCAAGACCGGCTTGCTGATGCTTTTCATACTCTCATTCATCAGCCTGCCGGTCGAGTCCAGGGACTTCACGATTAATCCCGCCAACGTCGACACAACGGGCCGCACCTTGGTAACCAAAGCGCTGAACGATGCCATCTCTCAATGTCATGAGAAGGGCGGCGGTCGGGTGGTGGTTCCCCGCGGACACTACCTTTGCGGCACCATCTTCCTGCAGAGCGGTGTGGAACTGCACTTGCAACAAGGGGCTGTTATCATGGCTTCATCGCACAAGGAAGATTTCATCATTCAGCCACGTGACCGCTGCCGGTCGCAAAAGGATAAAAATGGCTGGAGCGCTTTCATCTTTGCGTCCAACTGCCACGACATCGCCATCACCGGCAAGGGCACCATTGACGGAAGAGGCCGGGGCAAGCGGAATATTGCAGAGGGCGGCAACGGCCGTCCTAATAATATCGTCTTCATCTCCTGCCGCAGGGTGAAGATAGAGGATGTCACGATCATGAACTCACCGGGGTGGAATCAGCACTATTTCAACTGTGAGGACATGACAATCCGGCGCATTCACTCCTGGAACCACTGCAACGGCAACAACGACGGACTTGATCTTGACAACTGCCGCAGAGTGAAAGTATCCCATTGCATCATCGACTCGGACGACGACGGCATTGTCTTGAAGAGTACGGGGCTTGGGCGTTGTGAGGATGTCACCATTGAGCACTGCACAATCAGCAGCTACGCCAATGCCATCAAGTGCGGCACCGAGTCCGTGGGCGGATTCCGTCATATCAAGGTGAAAAACTGCGTGGTTCGACCCAGCAGCAATAAAGGACCGAAAATCTTGAAAACCACGCCCACAGGCATCACGGCCCTCTCTCTCGAGATGGTCGACGGCGGCGAGCTATCCGACGTGCTGGTTGACCACCTTGATATCGTCGGCACCGAATGTCCCATTTACATTCGTCTGGCCAATCGGGGCCGCAATCAGATTGACGGTGTAAACACTCCCCCTGCTCACGTCGGAACACTCCGAAATGTGGTGCTGAGCAACATCAAGGCACGAGAAAC
>JBMNUW010000215.1:0-3785 GCA_050946475.1 Prevotella sp. | reverse complement strand
TTTATCAGTTGTTTTTATCAGTTGTTTTATTGTTGCCTTATTAGGTATGGTTGCTTCTCCTGTCGGCGATACTTCTAAATACTCAACAAAATGCCAGAGAGGTTATTCCAGTCTTGTTTTGGAATATTCGGAAGTCGATTGCAAAGTTAATTGAATATCATGAAAAACTGCATTGTCCTTCCCAATTTTTTATAACTTATCCGTGTTTAATAACATTTTGAAACTAAAAAGGGAATAATAAATGCATAAAATCATCGATATTGGCTGATTCTGTGCATTCGATTAAACATTTGTAATTCGCCATTCTGTTTCAGAATTCAAAATACGCTACGAGGGGAAGGTGGTCACTGAAGCCGCCGAGATAGCGCGGACCAAGATAAGTGCGTCGAGGTTTCACGCCGCCATACTTCTTATCTTCTTCTAAAAGGAAAGATGCATCGTTGATGTGGCAACCTGTGCTGCGTGTTGCCGTGAAGTTGTCGCAGAGAATATGGTCTAGACTGCCCCATTCGCCGTGGTATCGATAAGTGCCGCGAGCGCCATTCTGTCCGTTAGCTCCATTGGAGATGTCTACGAGTCCACTGTTGGTGAGCAACTGTATGGACTTGTCGCGAGTGTAATCATTGAAGTCTCCGGCGATGATGATGCGAGCTTGGGAGGACAGCTGACGGATGGAGTCGACAGAGGTACGAAGCCGTTCGGCCACCCTTATACGCAGGGGCTGAGTGAAAGCCTCGCCACCAGCCCGACTCGGAGCGTGTACTACGAAAACATGGAGGGTATCGCCCGTGGCCACCATGCCCGAGGCGTAGAGAATATCGCGCGTGGGACGTACCCCGGAGGGCAGCGCCACGCGCAGACTGTAACTTGAAATGAGGCGAAAGGCAAAGGGTGAATAGAGCAAGGCCACGTTGATGCCGCGCACATCGGGCCCGTGGGTGATGAGATAGCTGTAGCCGGCATTGCGCAGTAGTGACCGGCGAGTGAGATCGAAGAGCACACTGTCGTTTTCTACCTCTGTCAGTGCCACCATGTCAGGCACATGGCGCTCACGGTTGCCTTCAGCACATGAAAGGAGAGTCTGTCCTGTGCGATTTACCTTACGCCAGTAGCGGTAGGGTGTCCAGTGATGGGCTGAGATAGGCAGAAACTCATCGTCCTGCTTCACACTGTCGTCCACGGTGTCGAAGAGGTTTTCGCAGTTCAGTTCTACGAAGGTGAACAGCGAAGCCAGCAGGAATGACAGCAACATCGACCTTGACCCTCCTTCCTGTTATTGGTCTTCGGAGAAGAGTGGGTCATCGGGCGTCACCATAGTGGGCTTTTGCTCGAAGAGCTTCAGCGTATGGGCCGAAGCGTACTTTTTGTTCACCACCAGACGGAACATATACTCATTGAACCAGCGGTTAGTCATGATGAGACATCCCTGCTGCCCATAGCTGGGTCCCCAACTGTTTTCCACCTTCCATTTCACAGGCTTTCCCTCACTATCAAGATCTACGGCGGTGAGCGTCATGGCATGGGTTGATCCGCTGTCGAAGGTTTCTATGCGCTCAGCCTTGTTCATCCCAAATGTGGTGCCGAAAAGAGTGCCGTAATCATAGTTCTCCGTATCTTCGAATCCTAACTTGCGGTCGAATTGCTTGCCTACGTCGTAGCTTGAATACATCTTGTGCCCGTCCTTGAGCGAGCGGATGGCCAGTTGTGCGATGGAGTCCATTGGCAGGTTCAGGTATTTCCAGTTGTGTCCGTCGTAGGTGTGACGGTCTAACTCCACTTCATAGGTCTTGTAGTAAGGCCGACGCGGATCGTTCATCACCATGATGAAAGTACCGTTGAGGGGTGCGCCAACAGTAGCCTTGTAGAAGGATTTCGGTGTGTAGGTCTTTGCCGGACCGAGTGCCTTGCCATTCTTGTCGGTGAAGGTGTAGGAAAATTCCTTCACTGGTTCACCGAGAGTGAGCGAAAGAATATGATAGATGGTGGAGAGCATTTCTGTTTTACGCTGTGCAATAGCGGCGGACTTCTTGCCCTGGGCTACCATGCGGCGTAGTTCCAGTCCGAACTCACGGAGTTTTGATGACACGAGACGACGCATCGTCGTGGTATTGTCGCTCGAATAGGTCTCGGGCATCACATTCATAGGAACTAGTCCGTATTTTTCGGAAAGGTCGGCAACACCGCAGAAAGTACCGCCGTCGTTGATGGGCGACCGGAAAAAGAACTGCACCCGCGGGTCGTTAATGGGCTTACGGGCGCAGTCTATGACACCTTGGAGCATCAGGTTGGCCTTTTCAAGTTGATCATAGAAGAAAAGGTAAGCCTGTGAAAACTCCACCTTTATGCTGTCGCCGTGGGCTTTGGCGAAGTTGGCGCGCAGCACATTTAGACCGGAAAACATCCAACAGCGGCCGGAACTTTGCTGGTCGTGGATGCTTTGTGTGGGTGTCTCAATGTTAAAATAGGTGTTTAGAAGACTCTTGTTCTTATAGTTCTTGGCCAAATCGTCTATCTTGTTCGAGGCGATGGCATTGGTCAGGGCTTTGTTGGCGGGATTGGCGCTTTCGGCCTTTTCCATCTGTTGCAACATTTGTGGAGTGATACCTCCTTGGGTTTGCGCTGACAGCGAAAGCGTGGCAGCCATTGCCACGGCGAGCATCAGTGTCCTGTTTGTTTCTTTCATGCAGAATTTGTCTTTTATTTTTGAGATGATTGTTTCTGCTTACAAATTTCGAAAAAATATTCGGATGAAGCAAATAAAACAGGATAATTCTTTTTTCATTGAAAGAAATCAGTAGGGCAGGTCGCTTTATTTATTCTCTGATAGCCTGTTCCAAATCTTCGTAGAGGTCGTCGACACTCTCCAAGCCGATGGAGAGGCGGATGGTGGTGTCTTTCACATCCATGTCGGCCTTCATTTCCGGCGAGAAGAGCCCGAAGATGGTGCTGGCAGGATGGATGGCGAGCGTGCGGTTGTCGAATAGATTGGTGGCACGGTGAATCAGTTTCAGCCGGTCTATACATCTGAAACAGTCTTCCTCCGACTCCAGGTCAATGCAGACCATGGCACCTGCCGTCTTGCCAAATTGCTCTTGTGCCAGTTCGTGATAGGGATTGTCGGGCAGTCCCACGTAGTTCACATACTTCACCCCGTCGAGCAGTTGCAGTCTTTTTGCCAGTTCTAGGGCATTGTCAGCCTGCACATGATACCTGGCACAGAGCGTCTCCAGCCCCATTGTCTGGAGGAATGCCACTTGCGGAGTCATGTAAGCGCCGAAATTATAGAGTATCTCGTTCCTTATCCTCAGTCCGAAGATGCGGTCGGTTCCATAGTCGATGATGAGACCGCCGAGGGAGGTGGCCCCTCCGCTGACATATTTTGTGGAGCTTACCACCTCGATGTCTACGCCGAGGTCCTTGGCGGAGAACTCGGTGAAAGGTATTGCCGTGGTGTCGGCCACGAGCCAGGTGTGGTGCCGGTGGGCTATCTCGGAGAGCGCTTTGAGGTCTGCCACCTCCATTTGCGGGTTGGTGATGATCTCGAGAAAGATGCAGGCAGTGTTCTCGTCGATGACCTTTTCCACGGACTCGGGGTCGGTGAGGTCGCACAGCCGGGCTTCCACGCCCAGTCGCTTCATCGTAGCAGTGATGAGGGCGAAGGTGTTTCCGAAGAGATGTTTCGAGGTGACGATGTTCTTTCCATGGGACACCAGGGCGAGGAAGGCGTTGCTGATGGCCGCCATGCCAGAGTTCACGGCGATGACATCGTGAGCCCCCGTGAGGGC
>JBMNUW010000214.1:0-3802 GCA_050946475.1 Prevotella sp. | reverse complement strand
TCTCCCAGTTATAGTTTCCCCTACATCCACTGTTTCGCTTCAGTTCACGCGTTACTGTGGACGGGCTGACCTTTATAGCTGCCGCTATGTCTTTTTTCTTCATCTTTTGTTGGAGTAAGATAGAAATCGTGTACCTTTGCTCCGAGGTTATTTGCTTGTACATTTGCAATACAAAAGTAAGTAATCTTTGGGAGACAGCGGTCTCCCTTTCTTGTTTTTTTTGTATTGCCATCTGAATTTTCACGTTTTATTGGGGCTTCTCGCCCCCAACCCCTCGGTGTTTTCAGGTATAGATTATTAAGATTTATATCTGCCACCGAAAATTGCAGTTCTATCTTGAACTTGTGTAGTTAGCGTCGAGATATTGATTGGCAATCCGCATCATAGTAGAGCAGCCTTCCACATCTTTTCCCGAGACAGTTAAGAGAAGGAAAGATCGCTTGCAGGGAAGAACAGGTAACTTGCAGCGGAAGAACAAGTAGCTTGTCTATAAATATCGAGGGGTGAAAGAAGAAGTGTTAGGCGGTTCAAAAACTTCAATTTTGCAAAATAGTACAAGCATGTGCTAAAATAATATTAATATTTATTTGAGAATATAATTAATTTTGCAGCATGAATCACAATAAGATTCTTCCATCGAGTTGAGCTGCGCGTTTGAGTGCAAGGAGACAAACGATTTATTGAAAGAAAATAACTAAAAGCCAAATAATTAGTATATGGATTCAAAAAGTGGTAAATCTGTCCTCTTGGCAGGACTTCTGGGATGTAGCCTCTCGGGTTATACCCTATCCATTTCGTCAGCAGACGGCAACAGTCCTCTGCCCATTGTTCAACAGGCAAGACAGGTCATCGGTGAAGTTTCCGACTCGCAAGGCCCCATCATCGGCGCCACGGTGAAGGTGAAGGGCTCCTCTGAGGGAGCAGCTACCGACCTCGACGGTAAATTCAGCGTGAAGGCCAATCCCGGTCAGGTGCTTGTCATTTCATATGTGGGCTATGTGACCCAGGAAGTGAAGGTGCCTGCCGACGGAAAGCTCAACATTACGCTGAAAGAGGACAATCAGAGCCTCGACGAAGTTGTGGTGGTGGGCTACGGAACCATGAAGAAGAGTGATGTCTCAGGAGCTTCCGTGACGATGGACGAGAAAGCCCTCAAGGGTTCCATCATCACGTCGCTCGACCAGAGTCTCCAGGGCCGTGCCGCAGGTGTCACCGCCGTGAGCACTTCGGGTGCTCCAGGAACGTCGTCGTCTATCCGTGTGCGTGGAACAGCCACCATCAATGCCAATGCCGAGCCTCTCTATGTCATCGACGGTGTGATTGTGCAGACGGGTAGCAACAGCGGTGCCTCGCTCGGATTAGGCGATGCTCTCGGCAACGGTTCCAACTCCACCGTTTCGCCTCTGTCCACCATCGACCCCGCAGACATTGTCAGTATGGAGATACTGAAGGATGCCTCCGCCACAGCCATTTATGGTGCGCAGGGTGCCAACGGCGTGGTGCTCATCACCACCAAGCGCGGCAAGGCCGGCGAGGCCAAGTTCACCTACAATGGCATGGCAGCGTGGAACCGGCAGACCAAGCGCCTTGACATGATGAATCTGCGCGAGTATGCCAATTTCTATAACACCTTCGTGGAGACCGGTGAGACCGAGGCCTCTGCCAAACTTTCCGACCCCTCGATTCTCGGTAAAGGAACCAACTGGCAGGACGCCGTGTTTCAGACAGCTTTCCAGCAGTCACACCAAGTGAGTGCACAGGGCGGTTCCGAAAAGGTGCAGTACTACGTCTCCGGTTCGTATATGGATCAGGAGGGCACCATCATCGGTTCCGAGTTCAACCGTCTATCGCTGCGTGTCAACCTGGATGCCCAACTCAAGAAATGGCTGAAGATGGGCTTCTCTGCCACCTACGCCGACACGAAGGACAACTTGAAACTGGCCGACTCTGACCAAGGTCTGATTTCCTATTCACTTACGACCATTCCCTCTATACCTATTTATAATATAGACGGCAGTTACAGCTCCATCTCTCAGGAAGGCTACACCAACCCGAACCCCATTGCGATGGCTCTGATGGATGACATCACGCTGAAGCGTCAGAAACTGTCGGGCAACATCTTCTTTGAGGTCACACCATTCAAGGACTTGGTGTGGCATACTGAACTGGGATACGATTTGCAGTGGAGCAAGGGCGAAACCTATGAGCCGATGGTAAGTCTTGGCAACTGGGTGCGCTCAAGCAACGAGAGTCGCAAGCAGAACAACACCAACAAGTTTTGGCAGATTAAGAACTATCTCACCTATAGCCACACTTTCGACAAACACAGTGTGACGGCCATGCTCGGACAGGAGTGCTGGAAGTCGAACTACGACTATATGTCGATTTACAACACCGGTCTGCCCAGTGATGAGGTGCACAATCCCGCCCTCGGAACCGGAACGCCCACCATTTCCAACGGTTGGGGCACCTCGACGATGGCCTCCTTCTTCACCCGATGGACCTACAGCTATGACAGCCGCTATAACCTCACCTACACCTACCGCCGTGACGGTAGTTCCAACTTTGGACCTGAGAACCGTTGGGCTGGTTTCCACTCCGTGGCGGGCAGTTGGCGCTTCTCGGAGGAAAAATTCGTCCGTGATGCAGTAGGCAAATGGCTCAGCAACGGTAAACTGCGTATTGGTTGGGGCCAGACGGGCAACTCGAACATCGGATCCTATCTCTGGGGCTCTGCCATCAGTGTCATGGAGACGGGGCTCGGCACAAGTTACAAGCCTAGGCAGATTGCCAACCCCAGCATCAAGTGGGAGACGCAAGAGCAATGGAACGTGGGTTTGGACCTCGGCTTGTTCCACGACCGTGTGAATCTTGTTGTAGACTGGTATCGCAAGGAGTCGAAAGACATGCTCATGCAGTTGCAGTTGCCATCCTATATGGGCACCAGTGGCAATGTCTCCTCGGCTCTCGCCGCTCCTTATGGCAACTATGGCGACATCCTCAACACGGGTTGGGAGTTCACCCTCAACACTCATCCTCTTATAGGGAAATTCCAGTGGGACAGCGATTTCCAGATTTCCTTCAATAAGAACAAACTCATCAGTCTCAGCGACGGTTCCACCAATGCCTCTGTAGTTGGTTATGGTCAGTGGAGCGATGTAGTGTCTCTCACTCAAGTGGGACAGAGCCTGTTCTGTTTCTATGGTTATGTCACCGACGGCCTCTATACGAGCAAGGAAGACATCGAGACCAGCGCCAAGCCTGCAGCCTATCCTTCCAATGGTGTCTTCACGCGCACGAACTCCGTTTGGGTGGGCGACATCAAGTACAAGGACCTCAACGGTGACGGTGTCATCGATGAGAACGACCGCACCAATCTCGGCTCGCCGTTCCCCAAGTTCACCTTCGGCTGGACCAACACTTTCCGCTACAAGAATTTCGACCTCTCCATCTTCATCAATGGCTCATACGGCAACAAGGTGTTCAACTATATGAAGATGAAGCTTACCAATATGCGTTCTACATGGACCAACCAGCTTACGGACGTCATCAATCGCGCCATTCTTGAGCCTATCGATGCCACTAAGGACTATTCTGCAGGCATTGACCGTGGCGATGGTGTGCTCATCTATCACTGGTACGACGACATCAACAACGTGAGAATAGCCAACGAGGGCACCAATATACCCCGCGCCACTCTTGCCGATCCTAACGACAACGACCGCATCAGTGACCGCTACATCGAGGACGGCAGTTATCTGCGTCTGAAGAACATTGCTCTGGGTTATACCTTCCCCAAGAA
>JBMNUW010000213.1:0-3810 GCA_050946475.1 Prevotella sp. | reverse complement strand
ACTTTTCTATTTCACGGGCAGCGATGAATTCCCCTTGGTCGATAAGACATCTGCGGGTATGTTGCTGTTGGTGTTCTTTTGGTGCTGCACCATCATTCCCTTGCCCGCATCGATGGATATCCGCGGATGGGGGGAGACCAATCCGCTGAACGGTCCCGTCTGGACGCTCCAGTGGGAATATTTGGCCAACCTGCTCTATGCCTTGGTCATTCGCCGGTTGTCAAAGAAGGCATTGGCGGTCTGCGTCTTTCTCTTCGGCTGCATGACGGTGCTGCTCTGCTTCAACATCAACTGGCTCGGCGTATGGGAAGAGGGACGTGCAGCGGCCTACACCGTGATTGGCGGTTGGAGCCTCACGCCCGACCAGTTGCTCATCGGTGTCACTCGTCTGCTCTATCCTTTCTTTGCCGGTCTGTTGCTCTCCCGTATGCGCAAGCTCATCAAGGTGCGTGCCGGTTTCTGGTGGTGCGGACTTTTGGTGGCTGTCATCCTTGTGATGCCGCGCATCGGCGGTACTTCCACCGCATGGATGAACGGACTCTATGAGTGCATCTGCATTCTGGTGATGTTCCCCCTCATTGTGAGCATGGGTGCCGGCAGCACGGTGACGGGCAAGTTCTCCGTATCCATCTGCAAGTTTTTCGGTAACGTTTCCTATCCCATCTATATCACCCACTATCCGCTGGTCTATCTGCAGATGGCGTGGGTGCACAGTCATCCCGAAGCCCCTCTGTCACAGCACATCGCCGTGAATGTGGGCATTTATATTCTTGCCATCTTCAATGCATACGCAGCCTACAAGCTCTATGACGTGCCTGTGAGACAGTGGTTGAAGAAGAAACTCTTTAATCCTGTAACGAAATGAGAATAGACCACATTGCCCTTTATTGCCGGGACCTGGAGATGATGAGACATTTCTTCGAACATTATTTCGGGGCCAGTTCCAATCGGATGTATCATAATCCAAAGACGGGATTCAGTAGTTACTTCCTGTCGTTCAACGAAGGGAGTACACGACTGGAAATCATGTCTCGGCCGGATGTCTCCGCTCCCTCCCGGTCTTCGTGTCTGGGATGGGCGCACATTGCGCTCGCTGTAGGTGACCATAAGCATGTGGATTTGCTGACAAAGGAGCTGGCAGTTGATGGCTATCAGACTCTGAGCGGACCAAGGCTAACTGGTGATGGCTATTACGAAAGTTGTGTCCTTGGACCCGAAGGCATCGTGATAGAACTGACGGAAGGATAAACTTTCTGATTTTTTTAAATCTTGCAATGCAAGATTTCCAATGATATTGTATTTAATGAGTGTAATAAAGTTCAACCCTCTCGCCCGATTTGCTGAAGGCGGGAGGGTGGTTCTATGAAGTTGTTTACAGAATCTATAACTTGTCATCTAATAACAATATTGCTATGAAGAAAGTATCTTTTTCTTTAGTGTCCATCTTAATGCTGATATTCGCATTTCCTTTTTACTCGTGCAGCGATGACGACGAGGATGTCGATGTTTCGCAGTTGGCGGGCAGATGGGAGAAAATATACGACGAGGGAGTCGTGTCCGAAGGAGCTGTCTACTACACGTTCGTGGCTTCCGACGGCAATAGCGGGGAATGTACGATTCATGTCTATGATTATTTGGCCAATAAAGACACGATAGTTCATCAGTTTTATGCGGTTTCCGATGACAACCGTACCCTTCTCCTCGGTGAAGAGATTTACGACGACAATCCAAACGCTACAGAGGAGTATGAGATACGAACCCTGAACAAGTCGAGGTTGGTCTTGGTGCAGAAAGATGAACCCGACGTCGTATTGACCTTCGAGCGCCGTGTCGGTACAAATTAGCCGTTGAAGCCACGCCGCCAAGCGGTGTAGAACGAAACGAACGAAACTCCGCTCCGGGTATCGCATCTCACTTGCGATTATGAATTATGCATTATGAATTAGCACTGCACTTGCGATTATGAATTATGCATTAAAATAAATGATGTTGTGTGGCGAGCCTGATTTGCGCAGGAGGCCCTTGGCGACGAAGTGCTCGGCCCACTGTATAGCCTTTTTTGAGCTCAGTCCGAACTGTTCCCTCAGACCGTTTCGGGTGAGGTAACCGTTCTCGTCAAGATACTTTGAGAGGCGTTGCCACAGGTCATCCTCTTCATAGACTTTCGACTTAGTGGTGAAAGCAGATTTTTGGAATCTCATACCGAAAGAGACGTCTTCGAAGAAATCCTCTTCCGGCTTGAACCTGATTCCCGAAGGGTAGATGTCGTTACCTGTGGGTTTGTAGTCGGGTTGCTGCGCCTCTTTGCTGAGGCTCGCTGTGACCTCAAGCCATCCGATGCCAGGAAGATAGAAGCGGTTGCCGCAAGCCAACTCTTCCCTGGCAATGTGACGTAGGGCAGAGAACACACTTTTCACGTCTGCCTTGGTGACAGAGCAGGAATGTTCGATGGAACTTTCCATTTCATCTTCGGAGAGCACTTTCGTGTGATGGATTACGACATACTTGCGCTCTTCGCCAGTACCACCAACGTTTTTAATCTTGTGAATTTCATAAGGTATTTCCATAATGTAATGTAGTTTGTTAGTTAGAATAATTTTGTCTTATTTAAGTTTCGTAGATAATTTATGGATAGACAGACATTATAACGGCGGATTTGCGCCCGCAGGGCGCTACCTCAATATCCACTTTACATCGCACGGACTACCCACGACAATATTTTGTCTTGCAATTCAGCATCTTTAGCCCTGTAAATCAGCATCTCTGATTTTGCAAATCAACATCTTAAGCTCTGTAAAAGATGCTTTCTAACGATGCAAAACCGTATCTCTGATGTTATGCCCTTGCTGGTATCAGATTATTCCCCAGTTGGGGGAAGATTGAGACCCACGTGGGACTTGAACGTTTCCCACCTAGGTCTCAATCTTTTCCCAACTGAGTCTCAATTGTGCCCCACGTGGGACACGTCGTCATTAATATTGTTCGGCTGCAAAGATAATAATATCTCATGTTGTCAAAGATATGTTTTAACATGAGTTTACAATCCATTTACTGCTTTCTGGGTCCATTGCGTGAAGAACTCAAGCACCTTCTTACGGTTATAGCCCTCACCTTCTTCCAGATAAGCGGAGTTCTGAATATGCAGTACCGTTCCGTCCGTATTGAGTACAACCAATACAGGGAAACCGAAACGCGATGCATTGCCGAGACGCTTGCTCACCTTCTGAGACAGAGAGTCGTTGCGCGACTTGTAATTGACGTGGATGTATTCAAAGTTTTCATCAATAACCTTGGCAATCTCTGCGTCATCATTAATGAATTTGGCAAACCTGAGGCACCAGGGGCACCAGTTGCCACCCAACTGACAGATAACGAACTTATTCGTCTGCCGTGCCTTAGCTACGGCGTTGTCAATCTGTGTAAAGGGATTGATGGTTTCATCATAAACCTTCACATTCTGTGCGTTTGTCGTTGCGATGGTCATTATTGCCATCAAAAGACCGAGTATATACTTTTTCATGCTGAAGATTTAATTTTTTACTTCTGCCTATTGCCGACTCCGAAAACCACTTCAATCTTAATGACAGCAGTGACTGGCGTTAATGGAGTCGTGACCGGAAAATCATGGATTTCAAGTCGCGGCAAATTTACACAGAAAGATTGATAGCAACAAGCATTTCATATAAATTAAAGACAACGAACCACAACGAAAAACAACTTTTTAAAGCTGTTCCTTAGCTTAAAGTGCTAAGGATTTATTTGTGAATATTGAGGAAGCGAAGAAAAGCTCTTAATTTTATTTCCATTGAT
>JBMNUW010000212.1:0-3884 GCA_050946475.1 Prevotella sp. | reverse complement strand
CTCCAAACTTTTCGGCAAAAATTTTTAGTTTTAGCAAAAGATTTTCGGGTTTATTTACAGAAAACGAACAAAAAGAAGCATCTAAGGATGGCACAGAGAATGAAAAGACGCGAGCCTCGCAGCCTAGCTGCGCGGAACGGAGACGAAGAGAACGGAAAGCAAAACAAAGAGGACAGTAACGAAAAACGGGGGAATGATGGCTGAAGCTAAAAATGAAGCGAGGCTAAAGAATGAAGCTGGAGGAAAAGAGCCGAAAGAAAGCTGCTGGAGGAAAAAGGCCCTAAAAGAAAGAGCTGGAAGGAAAAATGACTAAAGGCTATCCAGACTGCGCCGACCCTCCGAACGAAGCCGCTTGAAAGCTGACGGTGTCATGCCCGTGACAGCTTTAAACTGACTGGAAAGATAAGCGGCGCTAGAATAGTTCATCGTGAGAGCTATTTCATTGAGTGTAAGTTCATCATAGGTCAGGAGTTCCTTAACCCGCTCTATTCGCAACTCAATATAATAATGTTCAATGGTTTGGGACGTCACTTCTGAGAATAGTTTGGAAAGCGCAGAATAATCTTGATTCAACTCTTGCTGCAGATAGTCAGAGAGATTGACTGAGGAACTGTTGCCTTTGAGATGCACCAACTTGATTAGTGCCGTCTTGATATGTTCTATCGTCCGCTGACGTTTATCATCAAGCAATTCAAATCCGATTTTTTCCAATTCAGGCTTCAGTACAGACGAAAGCATCTCGTCGGAGAGTGATTCTCTGACCTTGGCAACCCCAAGTTCAACCGACTCAGGATGCAACCCTGCCCGACTCAACACCTGTTCTACGGCCATTTTGCAACGGTCGCACACCATATTCTTTATATAAATTGTAGTAGACATAACTTGAAAACTCTCTCGAAGGAAATAAGAGCATTAGAATATCCTTTCTTGAAGGAAATATTGCATTAAAATATCGCCCATAATCCACGGCACAAGTACCGTAAATTATGGGCGGCAAGAGAAATTATCTATCCAAAAGAATCTTTACAATGCGTTCAGCACTTCTTCCATCCCAACGATCAGGAATCTGTGCATCCTTCCATTGACCAGCCACCATATCCGTGACGGCCTCAGCCAAACGAACAGGATCTTCGCCGACAAGAACATTTGTGCCAACCTTGACCGTTTCAATATGCTCCGTATAGCTGTTGAGCGTAATGCAAGCCACTTGATTGAACGTAGCCTCCTCGGCAACATTTCCCGAATCCGTAATAATGCCACGCGCATGAGCAGCAAGGAATGAGAAGTCAAGATAATCGAGTGGATCCACAATGAAGAAATTTTTCTTCTCAGGTCCCATCCTTTCGAGGCAAGCCTCCACAGCCTCACGCGCCTGAGTCCTGAGCGGAGCCACAACCGGCATATTTCCAGATCTTCGCACGATAGCTTCAAGCATGAGGTGCAGATTATCTTTTTGAGCCAAAAGCGCTTTCCGATTAAGAGTGAACACGATATACCCGTCGTCACTCAATTTCATTTGATTCATCAAAGCCGGTCGCTTTATGCGATTACGCAGATATCGCAAGTTGTCTATCAAAATGTTACCCACCATATAGACCTTGGAAAGTTCGGCACCCTCCCTATTAGCGATACTATTGTTGCTCATGCCGGCAGTGAAAAGAATATCGGAAAGACCGTCAATAACAAGACGATTGATTTCCTTGGGCATATTAATGTCGAAGCTACGCGTGCCGGCAGCAATATGCGCCAATGTCACTCCCTGCTTCTTGGTAACGATTGCCACTGCCATCGTAGAAGCCAAATCATCGACTACCACGACTACGTCGGCAGGACGATGCTGAAGATAGTCTTCGAACTTAGACATCACCTGTCCCGTGAGCTCGTTCAGATTGGAGCAAGTCACATTGAGATAGAAGTCGGGCTGATGGATGCCGAGATCGCTGAAGAGTGAAGGTTCCACCGTGATATCGTCGTCCGAGCCGGTATAGACCAACTGAACGTCGATGTCATTGCCTTGTTTTTTTGCTGAGTGGATAGCCCGAATCAGTGGGGCCAACTTGATGAAATTGGGCCTTGCTCCGGCCACAACACATACTTTCATTTTCTATATTCCAAATTTATTTTGACCGAGTACATTAACCAGCCCTCATTACGGGGTCGGATAGATGTGTAGACATTATAAGATATTTGGCCGAAGAGCCGTCAATCCTTAAAAAGTTCCTTTATGCCGCCGATACTTCCCATGAGGTTGCTGGCTTCGTAAGGCAAGAACACCGTCTTTGTCTTGTCGCCCGACGCCACTTCCTGAAGCATCTTGATGTATTTCTGAGCGATGAGATAGTTTGCGGGATTTGTAGAATCTCCCACTGCCTCTGCAATTTTCCGTATGGCAATGGCTTCGGCCTCAGCCTTGCGGATACGTGCGGTAGCCTCTCCCTCAGCTCTGAGGATAGACTGCTGTTTATCAGCCTCAGCCCTATTGATGATAGCTGCCTTATCTCCTTCACTCTGAAGAATCTGTGCTTGTTTCTCACCCTCTGAAGTGAGGATAGTGGCCCGTTTGTTTCTTTCTGCCTGCATTTGCTTCTCCATGGCCTGGAGTACACTGGACGGCGGCGTGATATCCTGCAGCTCCACGCGGTTTACCTTTATGCCCCATTTGTTAGTTGCATCGTCAAGCACACCACGCAGTTTAGTATTTATCGTATCTCTGGAAGTCAACGTCTGGTCGAGTTCCATCTCGCCGATTATGTTACGCAAAGTAGTCTGCGTAAGTTTTTCTATGGCATTGGGCAGATTATTGATTTCATAAGCTGCCTTGAAAGGATCCACGATTTGGAAATACAACAGCGCATTGATTTGCATCTGAATATTATCCTTGGTGATAACATTCTGTTTGTCAAAGTCATAAACCTGCTCTCTCAAATCAATGACGTTGCTGTACATATAGCGTCCTCTGTTGAGCACTACAATCGTCTTCGCTCTGTCAATGAAGGGAATGATGATGTTGATGCCAGGTTTCAGAGTGGCATAATACTTGCCAAGGCGTTCGATGATTTTCGTTTCACTCTGTGGAATGATGACAATAGACATCTTTGCGAAAATCAACACCAGGACGATGATTCCGATTAGTACGTAAGTTCCGGTCATATTTTAAAAGGATTTAGAATGATTTAGATGTTATCCACTGTAACGATGATGGATTCTCGCCCCACCACTTTTACGCGCTGTCCTTTATCGAAATTCCGCCCGTCAGACGAAACAGCCTTCCATTCGTCTCCATCAATTTTGACATAGCCCGAATGGCCGTCGACAATAGGCTCTATCACGACACCCGTGCGACCTAAAAGAGCATCGGCATTACTTTTCCTGGAAGGTCCCTTCGGGTGCATGAATTTCAACAGAAACGGACGAACGGCATAAACACTCGCCAGCGTAGCTAACGCAAAAGTTAGCACTTGAATCCAAAGAGGAAGACCAACCAGAGCTATCAATATGGTGACAGCTGCTCCAATGGCGAAACACATTATATAAAAAGTGCCCGAAGAGACTTCGAGAATCAGAGCCAGCACGCACACCAGCGTCCACAGCAGCCATAGATTGTGAGCAAGATAGTCCGTCATGGTTTCATACATTTTTATCGGATTTATCTACAAAGAGCGACCTTTCACTCTCTGTGGTTTCATGGTGTAAAGATACTAAATATTCTCCGAAGAAGCAAGCAAAAAGGGCTATTTTTTCACCTTTCATGCAATTTTCTTCCTTGGCCGTCTTTTCCACTCAGAGAGAAAGGCTTCCGAAGTGCTTTCATCCGTGAAAGAGCATTCTTTTTCGCACGAAAATCCTTGGACAAGCAAGAAGAAATCATTAATTTTGTTCCTTAA
>JBMNUW010000211.1:0-3970 GCA_050946475.1 Prevotella sp. | reverse complement strand
GAAAGGAATATGAGTTCAAGGGCTTTACCATGAACGGTTTTGTCGCTTTGGCACTCTCCTTTGTCTTGCTTGTGGCGGCTGTACTGTTGGTCTATCAAGGTGTTGTCATTAGTAGCATTGCCTTCATCATTGTAGGAACATTGTTGGGCATTGCATTCCTACTCTCATTGGGAGGCTATATGAAACTGGAACCCAACGAGGCTCGCGTGATGATGTTCTTCGGAAAATATAAAGGTACTTTCCGCCGCGTGGGATTCTTTTGGGTCAACCCGTTCATCAACACGAAGAGTCTATCGCTGCGAGCCCGTAACCTTGACGCTGAACCTATCAAGGTGAATGACAAGCAGGGAAATCCTGTCATGATAGGACTAGTGGTAGTATGGAGATTGAAGGATACCTATAAGGCAATGTTTGAAATTGATGCTCAGACTATGGCATCGGCCAGTGCAGCCGTGGGACAGAATGTCAGTGGCATCATGAAAGCCTTTGAAAATTTCGTGAAGATTCAGAGCGATGCAGCCCTCCGACAGGTGGCTGGTCTCTATGCCTACGACAATAACGACAATCCTGAGGAAATTACCTTGCGAAGTGGGGGAGAGGAAATCAACGCCCAACTGGAACGGACTCTTGATGAAAGACTGCGCATGGCGGGTATTGAAATTGTGGAGGCGCGTATTAACTATTTGGCTTATGCGCCGGAGATTGCGGCTGTCATGCTTCGCCGTCAACAGGCCGACGCTATCATCGCCGCTCGTGAAAAGATTGTGGAGGGAGCTGTGAGCATGGTGAAAATGGCGCTTGACAAGCTTTCTACCGAAAATGTGGTGCAACTCGATGACGATAAGAAAGCAGCTATGGTGAGCAACTTGTTGGTGGTGCTCTGCGGTGATGACACCGCTCAGCCCGTGGTAAATACAAGTACTCTGGATAAATGACCATAGAGAACGTTCCGACTTTCAGATGGTCGCTGTGAGAGAAGCCTAAATTGGATTTTTCCAATTTAGGCTTCTCTTTTTTTTATTGCCTTATGCCTTTGCTTGGCATTTGTTTGTCAGGTTCTTATGTCCTGTTTTTTGCTGTAAAAAAGCAGTGATGGTATTTTTACGCACGGTTCATTGGTTTTCTCTTGTTTTTCTCGGATACAATTTTTCTGCTGAATCTATAAAAGAATGTTTCAAAACCGGGCAATTGATGACTGCGAAGACGAGGAACATGACATAAAAAGGTATTAAATATTAAAATTACGAAATTACATTTTACTTTCGTGCCTTTAGTCAGTCTTATATACAAATTCGGGAAGAAAATACAGAACCCAGGGAAACAGAACCGTGAAGAAAGGCAGATGAAAATGTTTTCCTGTTTCGACAATTTTCAGACGAATGGTAATTGTAGGAATTTCGGGCATTTCTTTCCTTGAAGCTTAACTAGCTAGTAAGGTGCCATGACCCGTTTATTTCAGGAATAAGACTTCAATTAGTCAGGGAAATTAAGTATTACAAGAATATTGAAGAAAACAATTGTTGAAAAGATAACTCAAGATAACTTTAAAATTAGAGAAGTATGAAAAAGATTTTGAAAACAATGATGCTGGTAGTTGCACTTTTCACCAGCATGATGGCACAGGCTCAGCAGTCTACGGCTAAAAACACACAGGTGAATCGCGAGGATTTCGCACAAAAACAGGCTCTGAACATTGCAGAGCAGTTAGCTTTTGACGACAAAACCACAAATAAGTTCGTGACGACCTACTCGCAATATTGCAAGGAGATAGCTACGATGCGCCCCACCCGTCAACCCAAACGGGATAGGACAGAGACCCTCACAGATAAAGAAGTGGAACAAAGGATAAAAGCCCGCTTTGACCACAGTCGCAAGATGCTTGATATTCGTGAGAAATACTACAATGAGTACAGCAAATTCCTCTCACCCAAGCAGATAGAGCGCGTTTATCAGTTGGAGCGACAAATGAAGGATCGTCCTGGTCGTCCCGGAGACCGGGGGAATAATCAGGCTGCTTGGAAAAATAATCGGAAGGGGAATCCCGGTCAGGGCAACAGAAATTACGGTCCGTGCAATGGAAATCCTGGTCCGTGCGATGAAACCCACGGGCAGAATAATGGAAATTGTGAACAGAATGCACAAACACAGCAAAATAGTTGACCCGTTCAGTCTTCTTAGGAGATTTAAGATGCCATAAAACAGGGAGTCATCACTTCCGCACCAGTGCGGAAATTGATAGCTCCCTTATTTATTTGTTCACATCTCCGTTGAGAGTGGACTTTCTTTATTTCACAAGAATCTTTTCAACACGTCCGTCTTCATACTTTACGATGTTGATACCTTTCTGAGGTTCATTCAACTGTATGCCGTTCAGCGTGTAATATGTCTTCTTTCCCTTGTTGTTTCCTGTGGCCACAACATTGGAAATTCCTGTAGCATAGGTGGTCATACAACCTTCAACCCAACTGATAAAGTTGTCGTCAGCGTCTCCGCTGTCTTCAGCTTCGGTGTGACCCTTGCCCCAGATAGTCTCAAAGTCAACGCTGTCCACTGCGGAGTTGTTGTAGAGCGCCAGCGCCAGATCGGCCTCTGTGCAGAGAGGTGCGTCGCCCTGCTCAATGCCTGTACGTATGCGCCAGTAGGATGCGATGTCGCTCGAGCCTGTTCCGCCGCCGCTATAATAAGTGTCGTTGTCTACCAGATAGTAGAGCGGTGTATACATCATGAGTCTCTCCTTCACTGTCTTGCCGGCAGCATCCACGTTGGTGCTGGCAAGGTCGGACGTGAAGTAGCTGTAATAGTCCGATGCATAGCTGTTGACAAGTGTTGCCAGGTTCTCATCAAAGTGACCGGCAGTACCGTCAATGCCCATCAGCGTATTCTCAGCCTGGCTCTTTTCATCGTAGTCGTCGAAGGCTCCCAGTCCTTTTGATGCGCTCTTGTAGCTGGAGGCAAAGGAGGAGAGTGCCGATGAGCTTGTGGTTGAGTAGCTTGAGATGCTGGCGGAGTTGTAGCTGTTGTAACGGCTCACGGCGTCGTTGATGACTTCCATGATATATTCATAGTAGGTTCCGCTCTGATAGTAGCCGTCGTCCGTCTCTTCCAGCGTAAGAGTTTCTCCGGATGTGGGGTGCTTAAATCCCATGGCGTTGATGTATGTGGCGAACTGTGCAGCAAGTCCCTGCGAGATGCTGCTGTTAGCCGTAGAGAGGGAGGAGCGCGTCAGTCCCATGTTCCATTCGTAGGCTTGGTCGCCATAGTCCAGGTTGGTAATCGGGCACCAGCACATAGAACCCAACACATTGTCAGTATGTTCCTTGTTTGCCCCTATTAAGTCGAAATAGTCATCAAACAGCGTACTGTTTCCTGATGTGCCCATGATGGCGCTCTGTGCACCGCCGCCGCTGTGTCCGAAGGTGAAGACACAAGTTGTGTCGCCCGGCACAGAGCCCTGTGAGGCCAGGTAGCGATAGTAGCGGATGGCGGACTTCAGGTCCACGCAGCCAAGAGGAGCGCCGGCGTCACGACCACGGCATCCAGGCCAGAGATAGATGAAACCTGCGTCGGTGAATGTGGACACGCTGCTCGATGCACCCGACGGAGCAGATTGAGCCGAATAGCCTGGTGTGTTTACCGGAACGACGATGGGAGCCGTTGTGGCTGTATAGCCGTTGCAGGTGCCGGAGGTGTTGATGCTGTAGGAACCGTCAGAGTTTTTCGTCAGATAGGCAGAGGGAACGTAGATGCCCATCTGCTCATACGACTCATCGGCGGGGTCGGAGCAGTAGAAAAGTCCCACAATGTAGTCGTAACCATATGAGGAGTTTACAGTCCACAGGCTTGTGATGTCTGTTCCATAGTCATAGGTGGTGGAAGCGCCGCCGCTGGACGAATCGGAAGGTTGGGCTTGGACACTGGTCAAAGCCAACATGCTAAGCACCGCTGAGGTGAGAATGTGTAAAACTTTCTT
>JBMNUW010000210.1:0-3975 GCA_050946475.1 Prevotella sp. | reverse complement strand
TTGAGAAGTAGTAAAAAATAATAACAAGAAAGAAAAAGAAGACTAACTAACAAGAAGCAAAACGACTTTCGTAAAGAGAAAATTAAGTAAAACCTAACTTTAAAAAGAAAAACATTTCAACGAATAATAAAAAACGAATAATAAAAGAAGAAAGGCCACGGTCGAGCATGCTCAACCGTGGCCTTCTTGAGTCTTGTGCGTATCAGCAACTCTTAATATCAGTCTACTACCGCGTATCAGCAAGTCTTACAACACATTCGCAAAATACTGAATATCACCGTTTCTTGCTGCGCGACGAGCTCTTGGAAGATGACTTGACAAGCGACGATGCTTTCACCGTCTTCACTGTACGCGTCGTAGTAGTCGTCGACTTCGCTCCCTTATAATATTTCAGTGCTTCCGGCATTTCTTTCTTAAGAGCGGCGATTCGTTTGGCATCAGACGGGTGGTCGCTCAGGAAATCACTCTGATTGCTGTTTCCTTGAGACATACGCTGCCAGAAAGGAATGGCGGCTTCCGGGTCATAGCCTGCCATGGCTGCAAAAATCAATCCGATATGGTCGGCCTCGCTTTCATTATCGCGCGAATATTTAAGATTGGCGAACGAGAATCCCGATTGTGCCACGGCAGAAGCCAGGTCGCCGACGCCAGAGCCGACAGCGCTATTGAGCACAGAGCCGAGAATTTGAGTGCCATACTGCTGACGGATTTGCTTTGACATCTGCTCAGCTGAATGTTTGGCCACGGCATGTGCAATCTCATGTCCGAGAACGATTGCCAGCGAAGCCTCGTTCTGCGTATAAGGGAGCAGTCCCTCGTAGACAACGATTTTTCCACCGGGCATACAGAAGGCATTGGCCTCCTTGCTCTGCACGAGATTGAACTCCCATGAAAAATTTTTCAATTCGGAGGACATGCCGTTGTTTTTCAGATAAGTCTCAACCGCACTGGCCAGTCGTTGTCCCACGCGTTTCACCATCGCCGTGTTGGCAGCGTTGGTGGAAAGAGAATTTTTCTTCAGGAAATCGTTATACTGTTGGGTGCTCAGACTCAGCACCTGTGCGTCAGAGACCAACAAATTGTGCTTCCTACCGGTCACCGGCACGGTGGAAGTAGTGCCGCAGGCCGCCATCATCAAACAGGCCGCCAGCGACAAGAGAAAAAACTTAATGCTTTTCATTTCTTTGCTTATATGATTCTATATATTTTATTGGCATTCAATATCTTACATTTACGGTTCCGTCCTTCCGGAAGTCTTTTTTATGAACATCTGGACCTCCCTTCATCAGCGCAGAATCGACTTTGCTTTATCTACATCGAATCTCCCGAAGAGTCCGGCGAGTAACGACATTCGGAACGCTTGAGAGAGATCTTTATTCTCTTCTTTCCTCTTGTTCAATCTGCTTGCAAAGATAAGACATTTTCCATTATCACGTCACAATTTGACAGATTTTTCTCAAGTCAATCATTAATTTTCCATCCGTTCGTCCCCTCCCTCTCAGCAGATTACGAAACAGATGAACAACCACAGAAGCAGAAGTTTTTCTTCCAATTTGTTGTGGCTTAAAGAGAAAAGCATTATTTTTGCAAACTAATAAACAGACAACGATGAGAAAAACCTTTATTAGAGCACTATGGATACTTTTAGGCACCACGGTGGGCGTCACCGTGTTGCTGTTTTTCCTGATATGGTTTGGCGTAATCGGTTACTCTCCCGACATAGACAATCTGCAAAACCCCATCAACAAGTCGGCTTCGCAGATTTATTCCGCCGACGGCAAAGTGCTGGGCACTTGGAATGCCGACAAAGCCAATCGCATTCCCATATCCTACAACAAGCTCTCGCCCTATCTCGTGCAAGCCTTGGTTGCCACGGAAGATGTGCGCTTCTACGACCATTCCGGCATCGACTTCATTGCCCTTGGACGCGCCATCGTTAAGCGTGGCATCATGGGTCAGACCAGTGCAGGCGGCGGCAGCACCATCACCCAGCAGTTGGCCAAGCAGCTCTACTCCGACCCTGCCAAGTCGACGGCCCAACGCTTACTACAGAAGCCCATAGAGTGGGTCACCGCTATCAAGTTGGAGCGCAATTTCACGAAAGAAGAAATCATCGCTCTCTATCTCAACTACTTCGACTTCCTTCACGGTGCAGTAGGCATCAAGACAGCCGCCAACACCTACTTCAATAAGGAGCCGAAAGATCTCACCGTAACCGAATCAGCCCTGCTCATCGGCCTCTGCAAGAATCCTTCACTTTTCAATCCCGTTCGTTATCCTGAACGCAGCACCGAACGGCGTAACGTGGTGCTCGGGCAGATGCTCAAGGCAGGCTATCTCTCGCAGGCCGAATACGAGAGCTACTGTGCCGAACCCCTCGTGCTGCACTTCCGCCGCGTAGACCACAAGGACGGGCAGGCTGTTTACTTCCGTGAGTTCCTGCGTCAATACATGATGATGGATCGTCCCAATCCGGAGAACTATCCCACATGGAACCACCGGCAATATGTCATCGACTCCATCGCCTTTGCCACCGACCCCCTCTGCGGATGGTGCAAGAAGCATACGAAGAAAGACGGTTCTTTCTACAATGTCTATACTGACGGACTGAAGATCTACACCACTATCGATTCGCGCATGCAGCGCTATGCCGAAACAGCGGTCTATGCTCACGTAGCCCGTTATCTACAGCCCGAGTTTGACAAGGAAAACCGCACCAAGCCCAATGCGCCCTTCACCGACCAGCTCTCTCGCGAGCAAGTGCGGCAGATAATGAACCGGGCAGTGCGACAGAGCCCGCGCTATTGGGCAATGAAGCGCAACGGCGCCTCGGAAGATGAAATCCGGCGTGCCTTCCGCACTCCCGTGGACATGTCGATTTTCACTTATCACGGAGACATCGACACCACTATGACGCCCCTCGACTCTATCCGCTATTACAAGACATTCCTCCGCGCTGGCTTCATGAGCATGGATCCGCACACTGGCTTCGTGAAGGCCTATGTCGGCGGCATCGACTTTGAACATTTCCAATATGACATGGTGATGCTCGGTCGTCGGCAGGTCGGCTCAACCATCAAACCTTTCCTCTACTCACTTGCCATGGAAAACGGATTCTCGCCCTGCGACAAGGCTCCCAACGTTCAGCGCACCTACATGGTGGCAGGCCGCCCGTGGACCCCGCGCAACGCCAACCGTCGCCGTTACGGACAGATGGTGACACTCAAATGGGGACTTGCCCAGTCGAACAACTGGATTTCTGCTTATCTCATGAGTAAGCTCAATCCTAACCAATTTGTAACCATGCTCCACAAATTCGGCATCAACAATCCTGACATCCATCCGTCTATGTCGCTTTGCCTCGGACCCTGCGAAGTGTCGGTGGCCGAAATGGTGAGCGCTTACACTGCCTTTGCCAACAACGGCATACGCTGTGCGCCACTCTTTGTGACCCGCATTGAGGACAGCGAGGGCAATGTCGTTGCCAAATTCCAGCCACGGATGAACGAGGTCATTAGCTCGGAGAGTGCTTACAAGATGCTTGTAGAACTCATGGCTGTAGTAGACGAGGGCACTGCCGGACGCCTTCGCTATCTCTATAACATTTCTGGTGAGATAGGAGGAAAGACCGGAACCACCAACCGCAATTCCGATGCCTGGTTCGTGGGCTTCACACCTCAGCTTGTCAGCGGTGTATGGGTCGGCGGCGAAGACAGGGACATCCACTTCGACTCCATGCGCATGGGCCAGGGTGCCACGATGGCGCTTCCCATCTGGGCTTATTATATGAAGAAAATCTATAAAGATCACACCCTGCCCTATGACTCTACAGCCGTCTTTGACGTTCCCGAAAACTTCAACCCCTGTGCCAAAGAAGATGGCGGCGACGACTTCTACGAAATTGATGAAGTGTATGAGTAGAGGGGGGATTATAGAGAGCTATAGAGGTTTATAGAGGCTATAGAATCTATAGAG
>JBMNUW010000209.1:0-4082 GCA_050946475.1 Prevotella sp. | reverse complement strand
TAATTATCTTTTCATTGGAACTTTGGCCAAGCCCAGAAAAGGGCATGTCTCCCGGTCTATATCATTTTTTCATTCGCGGAATGGGAAGACAACGCGAAAAACTATCTATCATGGAATACAACTCTAACATTATGCCTCCAAAACCTGACAACTATCTCGTTTGGGCCATTCTCACAACTATCTGTTGCTGTCTGCCTTTCGGCATCGTCTCTATCGTTTATGCAGCTAAGGTTAACTCGCTCTACACTGCCCAGCAATACGACTTGGCATTGGAAGCCTCGCGCAACGCCAAGAAGTGGGCCATTATCGCTGCAGTATCAGGCATCGCCATCAGCATCATCTACATGCTTATTTATGCGATATGGGGTATCGCCCTGTTTTCAATGGGTAACATGTCATCAATGTGTGATATGTGATAACTATAGCTGTTCATGACGCACAGCAAAAAGATTGGCTTCGCTCTTGCAGGAGTTGTGGCATTGTTTTCGGCTTTAGCCATAGTAGACCCTACGAGCCGATGGTGGCCGTTTCACTGTCCCTTCAAACTGGTGACTGGTCTGCAATGTCCCGGCTGTGGCGGACAACGTGCTCTCCATGCCCTTCTGACCGGTCATCTGCGCGAGGCCATCAGCTACAATCTGTTTCTCGTCTATGCCGTGCCGTATGTATTAGCACTCATCATCGCCCACCTGTTGCCGGAAGGTCATGCGAAAGCCACATCCCTAAAATGGCTGGAACATCCCGTCGTAATTTGGTTCTACGTCATCGCGTTCATGGTGTGGCTGGTAGTTAGAAACATGCTTCATATCTAAACTAACATTAACACCATCATCTTTTGATGGATTCATAATCAAACCTCCATTTTCTAAGGCGACAGGCTGGTTGTAACTGTCGAGAACACGTCCCGAAATCTTGTACTACTGACGGGCCAACGCTCCTTGCGCAATGGTGAAAATATCTTTGCAAGGAAACCAAAACAAGACGGAATGCCTAATACATACACCTCGCCTATACGGGCAAGGAGAATCTATCAGCCGTTTCTTGGATATACAATCAATCGGGTTTCACGGGACAGGACTTAATCCAAATACAATGAACTTTCAAAACAAACTGTCAAGTGTCTTAAAATGCACCTTCACAATATTTCTGACCGTACTACCGTCTCAATCAATGATGGCACAAACGCCTCAGACCGTAAAGGTGCCTGACGGAACAGAAATGGTCTTTCCCGTCGAGGGAAAGTCCGAATTACTCTTCCTCAGCTACAAAGAGAATAAAGCTTTTGGACTCTTCTCGAAATGGGAGGTGGGGTGCATCGATACCAAGACCAATCAAATACGGTGGCAGAATAGTTCCAATGGGAACACTGTATCTGTCCGACTGTCAAATCTCGGATACATCACCTCCAGCAAGGGTGCCTATGCGGACAAATACAAGACGAGATTCTTCGATGCGGACAGCGGTCAGGAAAAATATAAGATTAAGTTTCTGCCATTGTACACAGGCCCTGAGCAGGATATCATGGTGGGTTACAACGGTCTTGCCCAATACGGAGAAGGACTCTCCGCCTACAGAATTTCCACCGGCGAGAACCTATGGACATCAACGTACTTGGAACTCGGAGACTTTGGAATGTGGAAAATGACCGAGGAAATTGACGACGACCACATTGTGTTTCTTGCCAAGAACTTGGCGAAACTCAACATCAAGAACGGAGAAATGGATGTCTGCAATGTCCTCTCTTCGTCGAACTTTTCAAGGGCAAACGCTTTGTGGTTCTCTACGAGGGAACAGCTACCATAGAGGACCTGCCATGACAGCGTAAAAATTCTGCATGAAACACTATTCCGCATTCAAGCCACAATGTCTTGAGGAATTCTTCCATTAAGGGTATGCTACATGATAGACTACGACTTATAGCAACTACAAGCGGAGGAAGACACTTGACATGAGAAAATAAAAAAGGTGCCGTCGGCAATTGCCGGTGGCACCTTTTATTTATATATGTATGCTCTATCTTTAAAGAAAAATCACCTCATTCTCATAGAAAGAGCGGTCAGTCAATTCATTACTTGTTGTCCTGGATGAGGCACTCGCCCGTCATATCGGCAGGCTGCTCCAGTCCCATGATGTGCAGGATGGAAGGAGCCACATCTGCCAAGCGACCGTCCTTCACAGTTGCAGAGTTGTTGTTGGTCACATAGATGAAAGGCACGGGATTGAGCGAGTGGGCAGTGTTGGGAGTGCCGTCGGGGTTGATGGCGTTATCAGCATTTCCGTGGTCGGCAATGATGATAGCCTCATAGTCGTTGGCCTTGGCGGTTTCGATGACGTCGCGCACACAGCTGTCTACGGCTACAACGGCCTTGGCGATGGCATTATAGACACCCGTGTGACCTACCATATCACCGTTGGCGAAGTTCACCACGATGAAATCATACTGTTGCGTCTTGATAGCACCCACCAGCTTGTCCTTCACTTCGTAAGCACTCATCTCAGGTTTGAGGTCGTAGGTAGCCACCTTCGGCGAGTGAACCAGGATTCGGTCCTCACCGGAGAACGGCTCTTCACGACCGCCATTGAGGAAGAAGGTAACGTGAGCATACTTCTCCGTCTCGGCAGTATGCAACTGACGCAGACCCTGCTTGGACAGATATTCAGCCAGCGTATCCTGAACATTCTCCTTGGGGAAGAGAATGTGAACACCCTTGAAGTTGGCATCGTAGGGAGTCATGCAGTAATACTGCAGGTCCTTGATGGTGTGCATACCCTCATTGGGCATATCCTCCTGTGTGAGTACCTGGGTAAGTTCCTTAGCGCGGTCGTTGCGGAAGTTAATGAAGATAACCACATCACCCTCCTGGATGGTACCGTCAACAGCCGAGTTGTTGATAGGCTTGATGAACTCATCGGTCACGCCTTCAGCATAGCTTTCCTCCATAGCTTTCACCATATCGGTAGCCTGCTTTCCCTTGCCCTCAACGAGCAGATCGTAAGCCTCCTTCACACGGTTCCAGCGCTTATCGCGGTCCATAGCATAGAAGCGACCCACGATGCTGGCGATTTTGGCACCATTGTCGGCGCATACTTTCTCGAGGTCCTTGATGAAGCCCACACCGCTCTTCGGGTCAGTGTCGCGACCGTCCATGAAGCAGTGTACGTAGACATTCTTCAAATTATACTCCTTGCCAATCTCCACCAGTTTGAAGAGGTGAGCCAGCGAAGAGTGAACGCCACCAGTAGAAGTCAGTCCCATAAGGTGAAGTTTCTTACCGGTCTTCTGTGCGTAGCTGTAAGCATTTACGATTTCAGGATTCTTGAGAATGGCACCCGACTCACAGGCCTTGTTGATTTTCACCAGGTCCTGATAGACGATGCGCCCTGCACCAATATTGAGGTGGCCCACCTCAGAGTTACCCATCTGTCCGTCAGGCAGACCGACGTCCTCACCGGAAGCCTGAAGCTGAGAATGAGCCGAAACAGCGTTGAGATAGTCAAGGTAAGGTGTCGGAGTGTTGTAGATTACATCGCCCTTACCATGTTTTCCGATTCCCCATCCATCGAGAATCATCAATAAAGCTTTCTTTGCCATAACTAATTATTATCTTAGAATTTATAATCTTTCTACCCTGCAAAGATACTGCAAAATGTAAGAACCACAAAACGTTTGCCAAGATATTTCCGTGGAAAAAACTTTGTATGTCCGGAAGTCATACTTCGTTTATGACATAAACACTAAAAACACATTTAATTTGCTACAGGTAGATTACATTGCAGTGTTATAACTAAAATAAAACGACGAACAATAATAATATACTAAAAAGGGTGAGAGCCAGTCCTGGCCTCACCCGACTTGCTTGTTTCTTATGGTTTGATGAAGCATGTAAAAATCAACCAGCAACCATAAACTAAATTTACTACAAGCCTCAGAACTTGCTTCACAGCAAATCTGTTATAATATTACGTACTTAATTTTCTATATTTATTAACCTGCAGCATCCAATAGCCATGAGCTATCTAAAAAAGTATTTCTTTCCATTGACTATCACAATACCATGATAAGGGACCGCAATTTTTCTTCC
>JBMNUW010000208.1:0-4135 GCA_050946475.1 Prevotella sp. | reverse complement strand
CCACCCCATAGTTCACAGGCGACGTCTTCTTTCCGCTGTCCCAGACGACACGGTCCTTCTCATCGGACACGACAATCCTATAAGCGGTCTGCACGACTCCGCTGGACAACGAGTCAACCAGTTGCCAGGAGAAACGGGGATGCTTCTCGTCCGTCACCACGGACGACATTCCATTCTGTGGCTGTAGGTAGTCGATGGTAAGTCCTCTCAACCCCAGCCGGTCTTCCGCTTGCAGGAAACTGAAGCCAGTGAAAAATAGTAATATACTGATTATTAATTTTTTCATTTTTCTTCCTCGATATTTGTAAGCATGACCGACGGATTTCCTGACAGGTCTGCCCTGCCGTTCCGCCGGCCATGCACATAATCTCGACTCGCCAACCAAACTAGTTGACGACCTAATTATTTGTATGTGGTGTTTACTGGAATTAGATTTCCACTTTCAAAACTGAAACGTCGGCGTTTGGATTCTGATTGGGAAGCGTCACCTCTAGGCCCTCGTCACTTTGGGTAAAGGGAATATCACCCTCATAGCCGAGCATTTTCACACTCTTCACTTTCCCGAGACGTTGCGGGGTGAACGACTTGATGATGACCTTTCCGCCCTTGTATATCATCAGAAAAGCATAAAAGTCGTTCTTGCCTTTCTGAGTGAAGCGCCAGGTTGCAGTCTTCGAGTCGGCAGCATCGGCATTTTCGCCGAAAGTCTGCCAAGCATTGGTGGAATAGACTCCCTCACCATTGATTTTCAGCCAGCGACCAACACCAAGCAACGTCTCTTTCTGATTGTCGGGAATAGTGCCATCTGCCTTGGGAGAAATATTCAGACAGAGTCCTCCGTTACGTGAAATGTTCTCGACCAACTTGCGGATTACAGAAGAAGCACTCTGCACCTTCATGCCCTCGATATATCCAAACTTGGTACCGATTGGATCGTCCACCATCCAGCAGTCGCGCGTCAGTTCCTTCGGTGCCCGACTTTGACGCTCAAAGTCCTTGACCGTACCATAGAGATAGGCATCTGACTTTGAACCCAGGGTCACGTCCTTATGCCATTGCGCGGCACTATTGTAATAATATGCAGCCAGACGGAGCTTGATGGGGTCAAGGCTGCGGTCATTGATGCCATTATCAAACCATAGGATATCCGGCTGATAGTTGTCAATGATTTCCTGGCATCGTGCCAGCCATTCTTCTTGGAAAGCCTTGCTCTGTGGTGCAGGCTTGTGCATCAGGATGTCTTTCGGCTTGGAGCCCATGAAATCAGCCTTTGTCGTGTCGCGTACCTGTGGGGGACCGTAGAAATCAGCATATTTAGGGTCAAACAGGTCGGTCTTTTTTGCCTGAGTGGGGTACATGAATCCCCAGTTTTCCATGCGATGGTTGGAGACACCGAACTTCAGTCCCTGTGCCCTGATTGACTTCGCCAATTCTCCTATCACATCACGCTTCGGTCCCATGTTCTTAGCATTCCAACGGGTCAGTTTGCTGGCATACATCGCAAAGCCGTCATGATGTTCAGCCACGGGAATGACATATTTGGCACCTGCATCCTTAAAGAGTTGTGCCCATTCGTCAGCATTGAACTTCTCAGCCTTGAACAATGGGATGAAGTCTTTGTAGCCGAACTTGTCCTGCCGTCCCCATGTCTTGGCATGATAATCCGTAAGACCGCCATACATGTGTTTGGGATACCACTCGCTACCGTGGGCTGGAACAGCGTAAACACCCCAGTGGATAAAGATACCGAACTTTGCATCCTTGAACCATTGAGGCGTGACGTAGTTATCACGCAGCGATTCCCAAGTGTTGGTGAAAGGCCCAGAAGGAATGTCCTTTGCCTTTCCGCCAGGCAACTTGATGGTCTTGCGGGGTGGCGTGGGCCATTGGGCAAAAGCAGACATTGCCGGACTTAAAGTTGCGGCAAGCATCAGCAGCTGAATCAGATTCTTTTTCATCTTATTATTTTGAAGAGTTCGTAAAATCAACAAGAATGCGAAACACTTTTCCAGGATTGCTGTTCCATTCTTCCATTGCCTTGGCAGCCTCTTCGGGCTTTACCACCTTTGAGATGAACTGTTCGATATTGAACTTGTTGGAGCGAATGACAGCAATGACAGCGCGGAAATCAGAGGGAGTGGCGTTTCGGGAGCCGCGAATATCAAGCTCCTTTTTCACGAAAAGACTTGTTTGGAAAGAAACTTCCTTTTTGGAATACCCAATGCAGACTACACGGCCTGTGAAACCAATCTCGTTGGTAGCAGTCTGATAGGTGACAGGACTTCCCACAGCCTCGATGACTACGTCAGGACCGAGACCGTGCGTGATTTCCTGCAGACGCGCATGAACATCCTCGGTAAGAGTGTTGATGGTATAAGTCGCGCCCACCGTAAGAGACTGCTGTAGTTTCTCGTCATCAATGTCTGCTGCTATGACTATGGCGCCCCTCGTTGCCGCACGGACTATCGCTCCAAGTCCCACCATTCCACAGCCTATGACCATCACAACATTGTTGTCCTCAACCTGTGCACGACTCACGGCATGGAAACCGACACTCATGGGCTCTATCAAAGCGCAATCACGCAGGGAGATTCCTTCAGCAGGAATAATCTTATTCCAAGGTAGAAGGACATATTCTCTCATTGCGCCGTCACGCTGTACGCCTAACGTCTCATTGTTCTCGCATGCATTGTATCTTCCGTCTCGGCAAGCAGCGCAGTGACCGCAGTTGGTATAGGGATTTATCGTGCAGACCATTCCAGGTTTGATTTCGGAGGGAACACACTCTCCCACTTCCTCAACAACGGCACCAACCTCATGTCCTGGTATCACAGGCATCTTTGCCATGGCATTCATGCCTCGCCAAGTATTCAGGTCAGAACCGCAGAAACCGACATAGTTCACCTTTATCAAAACATAGCCTGGTTTTACAGCAGGTTTCTCTGTGTTGATTACCTCAATGGAATGAAGTCCATTAATTCTTAATGCTTTCATTGTTTTTGCTTTATAGTAGTTTATTTTATCTTTAGGCTCAAAGCGAGCCTCTTATACATCATATATAATTAGTTGCAATTTCATTCTTACATTTAAATCCCTTCCATCCATACCACAGGCAAACGCTGAAGCAGACCAGTGGAACAATATAGGCAATCTGATAGATTTCCTCATTGCAGTGCATCACAAGTGCGGTGAGTTGGGGCAGACAGGCATTGCCCACGACGCCCATGACAAGGAAAGCCGAACCGCTTTTCGTCTGTTCGCCAAGTCCACGGAGAGACAAGGAGAACTGGGTGGGATAGATAATCGACATGAAGAAAGACACCGCTATCATGCAATAAATGCCAACCAAGCCTCCATAAGCCATAATAACTCCACACAGCGTCATCAGCGTCAAGGAATAGACAACGAGCATGTGTTGGGGCTTGATGCGCACCATCAACAAAGTGCCAACCCATCTGCCAAGGAGGAAGGACAGCATATAGAATCCAAAGAAAGTCGTGGAAGTACCCTCGTCGATGCCCGCATATTTGGTACAGTAGACAAGGAAAAGACTGTTCATTGCCGTCTGTCCACCATTATAGAAGAACTGAGCTATGACGCCATTCCTAAGATGTGCATGGCGCAACACAGTGAAGTCGATGAGCTTTTCGTGAGCTTTTTTCTGACCGTTGGCGGAATTTTCATCTCCAATTCTCGGCATCTTGACAAATATGAAAACCAAAGCGGCAACGATAAGACAAGTGGCAAGAATCAGATAGGGCTTTGCCATGGCATTCGACTCGCTCGTCACGAAAGCTTCCCAACCTCCTGGATAATTGTCAGGCAACGTTTCACGGGTGTAACTATTTCCTGTAAGAACGAGCTTGCTGAGAAACATGGCGGAAATAAAGGCACCGAGCCCGTTGAAGGCCTGAGCCAGATTGAGTCTGCGAACGGAACCTTCGGGCTCTCCAAGCACGGTGACATAAGGATTCGCCGACGTTTCCAAAAAACACATTCCCGTGGCTATGATGAAGAACACACACAGATAGGCCCAATACGACCGTACTTGTACGGCTGCAAAGAACAGCAGGGCACCTCCGGCGGCTATCAGCAAACCGGCGATGATTCCCGCCTTGTAACTATAGCGCTTGAG
>JBMNUW010000207.1:0-4168 GCA_050946475.1 Prevotella sp. | reverse complement strand
AGAATGCTCCGGGAAGCGGCAGAGTCGCCGCCGAAAGGAGCCGATTTGGAAAAATAGGGGCTTGTCCGACAGAAAGGAAGCCCCAATCCGCATCTACAAACGGGTTGGGGCTGGATGAGTCATGTTTACCGGACAGTAATAAAAATCAACTTCCTCTACAACTCTATGACGTGTGGCTTGATGTCGGTGTCGTGGCAAGCCAGCGATTCCACACAGTCGGGACTGAGACTCTGCTCGCGAATCCAAGTCAGACTCTGCTTCTGCTGTTCTCGGTTTTCTGCCACCCCGGAGAGTATCATGTCCTGCCAGGAACGTGTGGCATAGCCGCCGTCGGAGAAGAGAAGCACGAACTTACCTTCGGCATTTCTGATTTTCACGGCGCAGAGTCCGTCGCAGTGACCGGGGATGTTGACCATTACTATTGAGCCGTCGCCAAACACATCGTAGGAGCGGTGGAAGGGTCCTTCAGTACCGTTCCAGTCAAAGGCAGTTAATTGCACATTGCGCCACCAGCGCTTCTGATAACGGACGCGGTTGGTGAGTCCGGGTTTCTGTGCCTGCTCCATCTCTGCCCGTGATACGAGGAATTGCTGGGCGTCGCGCACGTCATTGATGCCGTTGGCATGGTCGCAGTCGAGATGCGTGAGCAGTACCGCCCGCAGTTGTTTACTGTCAATACCAAGGTTCAGAAGTTGCTCGCCGACAGCCTGACCTTCCTCCACTACTCCCTGATTGGCCATATAGAGGAACCGTGAGCCAAGGGAACGTATCTGCGCCTTGCAGTCATAGACTCCGTCGGGGCTCATCTCCCGGCTCCAGCCAGTGTCAACGAGGACGTAGCCATGCTCCGGATGCTCTATGAGATAACTGCACACAGGCAGCCAAATCCACTGACTCTTGGGGGTTGTCAACCCCGCAGCCTTAAAGATGCTGCAATGTTCACCACCGAAAGGTAGATAGGGAGATACCCTCACCTTGCCCGTTTGAAGTACATGAATCTTAATAGTTCCGCTCATTGTTCTTACTGTTTATTCTTGATGTTTATTTATCTTCTCTCTGTTCGTCCACAGGTCATTTGTTCCCTTGATAGTTCCTTGTCCTCTGCAAGCAGAGACAGAAGGAAATGGACTCGTATTGATTTCTGCTGCAAAGTTAGGACTAATATCTAATATCTGCATGTCATAATTGGCACAAATAATGAACGATTGGTAAGGTTTTTAAAAATTATGTACCAATTTTCTCGTTCAGTAATGGTTATTATCGTATCTTTGCATCACTTTCAATAACATCAACAACGTTCAAACATCATTGACGTTGCGCCCACTTGAATAAACTTTGCATACATGAGACCTTTATCACTGACACAATTATACTGGCAGGGGAAGAGCAACAACTTCACCGGCGACTACTTTCTGAACGATGAGTTCGGCATACTGATGGACTATCGGCTGAAAGGTGAGCCCATCCTTGAGCAGAGTCAGCCCTACCGATTGGCGGAGGCCCGACTGTTCCGCGTACTCCAGGGAAGCGTCACCTACAGTTTCAACCTGGAAAAGTTTACAGTCAACAAGGGTATGATTATCGTTGTACCGTCGGGAACACTCGTAGTGCAGGACAGCTATACGCCCGACTACGTCTTTCAGGGCATTGGATTCGACGACGTACAGGTGCCCTTGAAAGACGGCATCATGCTGGTCAAGCTGAAAGAAGGGGAATGGGAGGAGACCGAATGGCTAATGCAGTTGCTTTGGCAGGAAGCTCATCAGGAGCCGTTCAACCGTGCCATCATTTCCCATTTGATGAATGCCCTCGTCGGAATTGTCGAGCGCGAGCAACGACGTGAGGGAAACACTCCGTCTGTAAGGAATCGTTCGGAAGAAATCTACCATCAGTTTCTATCGCTTGTCAATCAGTATGCCGCAACTGAACGGAAATTGGACTTCTATTCCGACAAACTCTGTCTTGCCAGCCATTATCTGAGCAACATCATCAGTTCGGTCAGCCACCAATCGGCATCAGAGTGGATTACCCAGGCTGCCGTAATGGAGGCGAAAGTGCAATTGCTCTATACTGACAAAAGCATCAAGCAGATTGCGGAGGATATGAACTTCAATTCCGACACTTTCTTCTGTCGCTATTTCCGCCAAGCTACAGGACTTACCCCAAAAGTTTTCCGACAACAGAACAGAAGTGCTGTTACAAACAATTAGGCAAGACTATCCATACGGACGGCCCTGCCTAATAGATTACTTTTCATCGTATTCCTTTTCTGTCACATTCAACACATGGTTTTAGTAAACCATTTCGCTCAGGACACTATCTTGCCGTCGAAGAGATAGAGGATGCTGTGGGCAAGCTGGGCGTCTTTCTCATTGTGGGTCACCATGACGATGGTGGTGTCTTCCTGGTTCAGTTCGGTGAGCAGACGCATCACCTCGGCACCGTTCTTCGAGTCAAGGTTACCGGTAGGCTCATCGGCAAGCACCAGCTTGGGACCGAACACCACAGCACGGGCTATAGCTACTCGTTGCTGCTGTCCTCCCGAAAGCTGATGGGGAATCTGTCCCTTACGGATGTGGGTGCGGTCTTTCTCCTTCAGTTGCGACACTTCCTGATTGTCCAGCCAATACTTTCCGCTTGTGGGGTTGTCGAGCAGACCGAGGATGTTGAGCAGCGTTGACTTGCCGCAACCTGACGGTCCCATGATGGCTACGAACTCACCATCTTCCACATTGAAAGATACATTGTCTACTGCAATCGTCTCCACTTCTTCAGTGCGAAACGTCTTGCAAAGGTTTTCTACTTTAATCATAGTTTCTATTTTTATTATAATTAATTTCTATATTGGATGCCTCGTCCGCTTGGACGGGGCTTTTTTGTTTCCTCCCTCACTGCTGCCGGCTTACGCTATTCGTTTTTCAGATATACCACGGGATTGCCGTTGATGGTCTTTTGGGCGGCAAATAGCAGCATGACCACGATGACGACGATGGCGATGGCAACCACTACAAACACGAGCGGATTGAGCGTGATGCGGTCGGAGAACATCTGCAGCCACTGCACGGTGACGAGATAGGCGATGACAGCACCCACCACAATGGCAGGAATTGCCAACTTCAGCACGTCGCCCACCAACAGATGGCGGATGTCGCGAGCCGTTGCTCCGTTCACTTTGCGGATGGCTATCTCCTTGCTGCGCCGGTTCACCTCGTCGGTAGTGTAGCCGATGAGACCCATCAGTGCGATGATGAGGGCGGTGATACCCGTGACGAGCGTGCCCATACGGAACGAATTGATGGTGGCGCCGGCGTCGAAAAGCGTCAACGAGGCATACACCTCATAATAGTTATTGAATGTGGTGACATTATTATAAGTATTGGTCTCTGGGTCGATGTTACGTCCCCAACTATATTGTCCACTCACCTCAGCAGAAACGCTGGGAAGAAAATCGAGCAACGCCACCCGATAGTCGGCGTGCTTCTGTTGCTCGTTGAGTTGCTGACGCCTCACCTCAGTAGCGTGTTGCAGTGCATAACCGATGCATTTCTGCAGGGTCCACGGCTGTTGTGCACTGAGGTGAAGGCTCAACAACATTGATATTAATATGGAAAAAAAGTTTCTATTCATACACCTAATTAAATGCCAAAAGCTTTCCATAAATCATAAATCATTGATTTATAGCACAATAGCTCATTTACGTCTTTGCCCCTACTGTCCAAAAATTGGACACTGCCGTCTATTTTTTGGACAGTCAGGACGATGCAGAGCCTCCCATCACTAAAAATGTCTCAAATCAATACCGACTGCTCTACACACCACATCACTTACACCCTATTTGCAGGGCTGCCAGTCCCCCAACCGCAAAGTATCGTAAATTCGGACGGGGACCGGCACAAGGCCGGCAACCCTGCTATTGAATCAACAGGAATGATATCTTCTTTAAATTGTTATTTATTGATTTTCATTGTTCTTATTTGTTGTCAACGCCACTCAAGATGAGTGGCGCATCGCCTGTCCTTACACCTGCGGCATAAGGTTGCCAACAATAAACATCAAGGAAAATCAATGGAAATAAAATTAAGAGCTTTTCTTCGCTTCCTCAATATTCACAAATAAATCCTTAGCACTTTAAGCTAAGGAACAGCTTTAAAAAGTTGTTTTTCGTTGT
>JBMNUW010000206.1:0-4181 GCA_050946475.1 Prevotella sp. | reverse complement strand
TGAAGATATCAATAACAGTCATCGAAGATATGGACAGCAAGTGTGAGAGGAATGAATGGCTAAGCTGTAAAGCTTTAACAGCTATAAAAATCGTCAAGAATCGGGTGGTCAGCCGGACTGTGCCAAAGCCTTGACCTAAAGATAGAAATCGGCGGTCAGTTTTTCGTACCACTCACCTCGCCTGCCATCGGGCGTAAGAAGGGTTTGTTCGGAGAGTTCCGCAGGAATGACTGGTCGACGCGAGAAGGAAAGAAGGGCACGACGAAGCGGCTTACGAGGTGTGGTTCGGAGAAGTGTGCGACGAGCCAGCCGGAAGCCGGCAATACTTGCCTCGCCTTCCATCCTCGAAACCTGATCGGCTGGAATAATGACACTCAACTCACCTTCTTCATCAAGTAAACGACTGGCTGCCTGCATCAAGTCGGCTGGCGTAAGCGCAGAAGCGTGACGGGCAACGGTTCGACCCTTGTCAGGCGATGTCAAGCTGTCGATGAAAAATGGCGGATTGCACACCAGGGCATCATAGGTGGCTTCCCGCTCATCGGACTCAGCAAAGAGTTGGAGAGACGTGTGATAAATCCTTATTTTGTCGGCGAAAGGACTTGCCGTCACATTTTCTGCGGCCTGTGCTGCTGCGGCGGCATCTATTTCCACTCCGTCCACTTGTGCCTCCGGAAAGCGCTGCGACATCATGAGAGCCACCAGTCCACTGCCCGCGCCTGCGTCGAGAATATGACGACCGCCACGAGCCCATGCACCAAGGAGCACCCCGTCGGTACCCACTTTCATGGCACAACGGTCGTGACGAACAAAGAACTGACGGAAACGGAATCCCTCGCTCATTTCCGGTCCCCTCCGCCGATAAGGGTACGATAACGGCTGCAGGCCCGGTCAAATATGATACTGATTTCCAACTTACCTATGCCACTCTCTTCCAGTAAGTTCTTGTAGGGACGAAACTCCGCCTTAAGAGCCGCAATGCTGGAACCAGGTCTTTTCGCCTGCAGATATTTTGCAAAGCTGTTCACCGTACCCTTCCGGTTGCCCGTCAACCACTGTGCCAGTCCCTTAAGGAAGAAGTCCTCCGGCTGATTTTTGCTGTTAGCGGTAAGCTCGTCAAGAATCCGCAGAGCCTTCTCGGACTGTCGGTCACAGATGAGGGATATGCCGAGATAGCGCATTACCTCAGGCTCTCCTGGATTCATATAATAATATTTGTAAAGCAAGGCTGCTGCCTCTTTGTACTCTTGTCTAAAATAATACACCTTACCCAACATCAATCCCAGGGGCACATCGTCGGGATATTTCTCACACAGTGCCTCAAGGAGTGTTCCGGCTGTGTCGATGTCACCCGTCTTATAGGCAGCCTTAGCATAGAGACGATTGACTTCTTCGTTATCCGGGTCGTCAAGATTGGCTTTCCCCAATTCCGCATCAGCCTCGATATAGTCGCCCGCACGATAATAGAGCAATCCCAGTTCGTAGTGTTGATGGGGGATATTGAGTTCTGTACCGAGGGAGTACAATGAGATGGCTTCCCGATGAAATCCCCTGTCAGAAAGTTGAAGGGCTGCATCGCGCATACATTGAGCACCCGTCGTATCTTCCAGGAGTTCGCCGAACGTATTGCAAAGGTTTTCCGTAGTAAAGGGCGAGAAGAAAGCCGATTTCGAAGGATGAAGTTGATGGAAGCGGTAGAGGTCTTGCAGAATCGACCTTCTGAGATTTGTGGCCGTATCTCCGACCGTGTCTGGAACGGGGCCTATTTCTCCCATCATGGTAGCATCCCGTACTTCCTTGGGCAACTGGTTGAAGACCTGTCCGAGACTGATGACGAAACTGTATTTGTCACTGTCACAGAAGGGGCTCTTGTCGCCCAGCTTTTCAAATATCTTGCTTTTCGCCAGTTCCGGGTTAATGTCCCTCAATTCCGGATGTTCAGGATAATAGGGCACAAACCAGTTGCTCAGCGTATAGAAGAAGTGAGCACGCTTAAGATGCTTGAAGCCTTGGAAATAAATATCCACGCCCTGTTCCATCATATCCTTGAGCTTTTCCAGATTGTCGCTCATCTGCTCCATCTTCTGCTCCTCTTGCTCAGGATGAAGAATGTTGTTAAGCTTGTCCTCCTCGGTAGGTTGATTCATCATCGAGAAGCTGATGCTGCCGAAGAGAGACGACATCTTCTTCATGGCCTCACCGCCGCCCTTGCCTGTCTGCTCGCACATGGCCACCAGAAGGATGATGCCGCCCAGCTGCTGTGCAACGCTTCTGTGGGAGAAAAACTTGCGAAGCTCCTCGCGAAGCAGATGCCGGGGAGCAAAAGGCTGACAATCCTCACTGGCTCCGAAAGAGAGGGCCACCAAGGCACGCTGGCGTACAGCATCGTCGGTGGTTTCGCGATAGATTTGCATCAAGGCACGCAATTTTTCGGCATCGGGCACATTGGTCACCGCCACATAGAGCGCTCCGACAAGCAACTGTGCATCGATGGTGTCGATGGTAGGCGAGACAAGGAGAGCAGCCATCTGCCTTGACTGTTCAGCCGACCACTGACGTGAAAAGGCAATGGAGCAAAAGGCACGCTCCATCAAGGCATAATGTTTCTCGAAAAGTTCCACCTTCTTTCGCGCAGCCATCTCAGGGGCTTCGAGTTGCAGCATGGCCACATCCTGCACATGATTCTCGAGAGCAGCCTTAAGGTTCTCCATTTCTATGGGAACATTAGCATAAGCGGCATAACTCCTCATCAAAGGAGAATTGAGCCAGTTGAAGAGATATAAATTCTGCAGAATGGCATAGGCACGTGCAAGCATTTGCTCGAAGAGCACTTCCCGGTCCTTGTCGGGATATCCTTCAATCAAGAAGTCACCCATCCGGTTGTAATCCTCTTCAAGGGCGGCGGCTTCGTCGGACACCCGCGCGAAGTTGGGTTGTCGACGCAGCAGGGCGAGGAACTGCCCTATCTGCTGGTCGTCAGCTATCAGACCGTAGAGTTCCTTGTATTTAATGCCTGCCAGTTTGTTTCTGTCGTTTATGTTCATTTTTCGCTATGTTTTTAGGAAAAGCCTTCGGATGTCGTCAATAGCGACGAGCGACCTCTACATCCTTAGCCCTCGGCGGAGCGACATGAGTGAAAGTCAGTTTCGGCAACGCCTTCACGGTCTTATCGTCGGCCTTGGTGTACTTCTTTATCACGGAGGCATAGTGTCCGAGTCCTCGCCGATTGATGGAATCGCACACATTATTATATATTTTGACAAACTTCTTGAGTTGCTCCTGACGCCGCTTATCGGTCAGAGCTTTCTCTCTGAAGGCCACCACGCCGAGATTGAGATCCTGGTCGCGACTATCGTAAAGCACATTGTTCTTGTAGAGTCGTGCGGTCGTAGCCTGAGGCTCGGTGAGGAGCATGGCATCCATCTCATTGTTAAGCAACATGTGAAGCCGCACATGCACGTCATTGACTTGAATCCGGAATACGTCGTACTTGGGCTTGGCTTTCGTTATACAGCGGTCGGCAAGCAGGTCGGTGGCTGAGAATCGGGTAATGGCTATCATCTTGTCGGAAAGCTGACTGGGTTTGGTCAGACGGGCCGTCCGGTTGGCAATTACCTGCCAGTAGGCGTTGGTAGCAGTTACATAGCGGAGGTCACACCCCCGACGACGCAGGCGCTCGGCCCTCACAAGGTCCGTCACAGCGCCCTCTACGTGTCGGCCGAATAGCAGCGTGTCTCCGTCTATCTGGCTGTTGCGCAGACGCAGACGCACGTCTACCCCGCCCTTCTGAAACAGGCTGTCCTCCACCCCGATGAAGAGGGGCAGGCAGTCGAGCGTGGGCACTGTGGCTATTTTCAAGGCAAGCGAGTCCTGCCTTGCGCGTTCGGCTCTCTCTGCTGCCGACAGGCGCTGCCGTTCCTCATAGCTCTTGCCGCATGAGGACAACAGCAACAGAACCACCAGACTTACCGATATAAATAATGTCTTTCGCATCTTAAAAAGTAAAATGAAATACCGTGAAGGATAGCAGACCGGCAAGCCCGCCCCCTGCAGTCGCCAAAAACGGCAAACCGCCGCCTGTGACTGTACGATTGCAAAGTTACAATTTTTTTTCGCTTCCTCCCCCTGATGTCTAATATTTATTTCGACATTATGCATTGTACATTATGAATTAGATTGGG
>JBMNUW010000205.1:0-4267 GCA_050946475.1 Prevotella sp. | reverse complement strand
CATGTACTCCCAAGTAGGAAGCCGTATAAACGAATAATCGCCGTAACTCATTGAAGTTACGACGATTATCTGATTTAATCATTTTCTTGTAAACTCTTGTTCAGAGTACATGAAGTGGAGCTGGCGGTAAGTGAACTTGCCTATATCAGTCCTTGACAATCAGGATTTTAGCCGAACCTCAATTTTACCTGTAGCCAATCTGTAGCCATTTCAGATATTCTTGAGAGAACGCACAGAAGTTGCAATAACTTCTTTTTTCGAGTTCAAAGTTACGAAAATATGAAATATCTTCCAAATCTTTGAATGAAAATGTTTTAGAAAGATCTTGGCTACAATTTTCAGTGCACGGTGCAAGCCTATATATAGATAGGTCTTGCACCGTGCACTGATGGGGTCTCTCAATGCATTCAACTCTGCTGGTTTTTAACATGCAAAATGGTATTATTCTACCAGACAATGGTATTTTGATATTCCCCAATATCTCTTTTCATTATGAACTTTGCAGCCATAATAATTACAAATCAGTATATAATGGCTAATAATGACAACGACTTAGAACAAAAGGGACACCTGTACATCAGCACTCCAACGCTTGAGACTTTAGTCCTTTCATGCATCAATGTGAAGGAAGCCGCACATACAAGTGGCATCGAATATTCTAATTTTCTGAAAGCATGCAAGCTGGAAAAGGATATTAGGCTCAGTACGTATCGAAGGTGTGCGGCAGGCTTGGGTATGGACGTACTCATCATTCACTTGCCTCACAATATTGTAAGAAAGCTGGTCAAGCCTAGACCTCATGTAAGGAATCGGTATGAAACTATTGAGCAGGATGAGATAATAGAGATCTTCGGGGAGTCCATGCTGGGTAGTGGTATGCGGATAGACGAACTTCTGATCGAGTTTATAAACCATTTGACAAAGCACGAGAAAGACCATCTGATGAGACCGTTTCTGATGGCTATTGTAGAACTTTGCCAAAAACTGCTTAAAGAAGATGGAAAACAATGAAACGCGTTCCCTGCTGAACGAAATTCAAGGCCTTCGTGAGGAATTCAGGCAGATAGCATGCTTTATAAGGGAGTTAAAGCGTGATTATTCTGTCTTGGAAGAAAAGATAGAACTGAGCACGTCGGATGTCCTTCACCTGCTTGGGATATCGAAGGCTTCACTTGCTAGATGGAGGGAATCCAATTCCATTCCCTACCGATATGTGTCAAGCAATCATGTGGTCTATCCGTTTAAGGGTCTGTACCTTGCCATCAAGAGCGGCAGGGCTACATTCAAAGGATTTCGACGCTTGGAAGCCCTTCAACGCCTTAACGCCTACAAGGATGGAATTCTCAAGGGTTACATGGGAGATTCACGGACTTTATTCGAGGAGCTATGAACATCAAGGAGGAAATACTGAATCGAACCAACAGGGGACTGGAGATTTTCTGCTTCTATATGCCCATAGACTTTGTTCCCAAGCGCAATTTCCGAAGCCCTTTGTACGCTGACAGGCGTGCCTCGTGCAATATCTACCTCGACAACAAGTCGGGATGCTACCGGATGAAGGACTTCGGGAATGATGCTTACTCCGGTGATTGCTTCTGGTTTGCTGCGGTGATGCTCGGTCTGGACGTGAAAAAGGACTTCATGGTCGTGCTTGAAACGATAATCAGAGATTTACAGCTCAACATACACACTGAACGAAAAGAGCATTATGTGCAGCGAGCACCTTTGATGAATCCATCCGGGCAAATCGTATTACCTCCATCCAATCATGCTGCTTCCACAGCAAACGAAAAATGGTTCAAATATATTGAGCAGCCCTTTGGAGATTCGGAACTGAATTATTGGCGGCAATACGGCATTGATGCCAAGACCTTGCAACGCTTCCATGTGAAATCAATAGCACAGTATGAATCCATTTCCAACCAAGGTAAGTCCTTCTCACTCGTTTCAACGAAAGAAGAGCCCATATTCGTCTATTGCTTAGGAAAGTTCGTAAAAGTCTATCGACCCAAGAGCAAGTTACGTTTCCTCTACGGAGGTGAAAAGGTGGATGACTATGTTTTTGGCTTTGAGCAGCTGCCCGGAAAGGGCGACATGATATTCATCACGGGTGGAGAGAAGGACGTTCTTTCACTCTCTGCTCACGGGTTCAATGCCATCTGCTTCAACAGCGAGACGGCACAGATCCCGGGAAATATCATAGAGGGACTGCAACTCCGATTTCAGCACATAATCATATTGTATGATACAGATGAAACCGGCATAAGGGAAGCAATACGGCAAACAGAAAGACTCGCACAATACAAGGTATTATGCCTGACTTTACCCTTACAAGGTACAAAAACAGAAAAGGATGTTTCTGATTACTTCGCCTTGGGCAATGATACAGAAGATTTGAAGGTATTACTTTCTGACATATTTACCAAAATGTATGCACAAACGGTGATGATGTTGCAATCATGTGAAATAGACTATGACAATCCCCCCGATGCTTCCAAATCAGTAGTAGCAGTGAATGGCGTGCCACTTGGCACGCAGGATAATCTTTTCTGCATCACGGGTGGAGAAGGTACGGGGAAAAGCAATTACATTTCTGCAATCCTTGCGGGTACGCTTGGTGCAGAACGATTGCGAGCTGAGCAAACATTGGGTGTAGAGGTTACAGCCAATCCTAAAGGCTTAGCCGTACTTCACTATGACACGGAGCAATCAGAGGCACAACTTCACAAGAACTTAGGTAAAACCCTTCGGAGAGCCGGGATCAAGTCTGTGCCAGAGTTTTATCATTCGCTTTACCTAGCATCACTCTCTCGCAAGGAAAGGCTGAAAATCATTCGTGAGAGTATGGACTTGTTCCATCACAGGCATGGAGGTATCCACCTCGTGGTGATTGATGGAATAGCCGATTTAATCCGTTCCGCCAATGACGAGACGGAAAGTATTGCCATTGTTGACGAACTTTACCGCTTGGCAGGCATCTACAATACCTGCATTATCTGTGTGCTGCACTTCGTACCGAATGGTATCAAACTCCGTGGACATATCGGCTCCGAGTTGCAACGTAAGGCGGCAGGAATACTCTCCATAGAGAAAGACGACAATCCAGAATATTCTGTGGTGAAGGCACTGAAAGTCCGTGACGGAAGCCCGCTGGACGTACCGATGATGCTTTTCGGTTGGGACAAGGCTGAGGATATGCACGTCTATCGTGGTGAGAAATCCAAAGAGGACAAGGAAAAGCGCAAGACCGATGAACTTATTGGCGTTGTCAGGGAGGCTTTCCGAAGTTCTTTTAAACTCTCATACCAAGAGCTTTGCGAGGTTCTGATGCGAGAGATGGAAATCAAGGAAAGAACCGCGAAGAAGTATATTGCCTACATGAAAGAACAGCGTATCTTGGCACAGGATACCAATGGTAACTATCAAAAAGGAGAATTATGCCGTACTTAGACTACAATACAGAAGATACATGGCAAAAACGCCTGTTCAACAAGTTGATGAGTGTCGAGGACAAACTTGACCGCCTGCTTGTCCTGCAAGAGCAATCCGTCGATACAACCGTCCATCCACCCCTGAAACCGGAATATCTGGACATCATAGATGTATCCAAGATACTCAAAGTAGAGCAAAAGACGATCTACAACTGGGTTTGGGCAGGGAAAATCCCCTATCTCAAGGCCAATGGACGATTGCTGTTCTTGCGGGAAGAGATAGATAAAATGCTGCAGAAGCGAAACAGTTGGTAATTAATGACAATAAGAAAATTAAGGTTTCTTCCAGCATTCAAAAGTTTATTATGAATATCGAAGTTTACTGTATTTTGAATTACCATTTCCAACTAATAAAAAGCACAATAGATGTGGTGTTTCATATTTTTATTATCTTTGTACAAAAAATAGAATATGAAGAAAGCTATAGATGTATCAAGGCAGATAGAATTGCTTCGGCAACGTGGCATGACCATCAGCGACGAGGATAAAGCAAAGGAAGTCCTACTTGATGTTGGGTATTATCGCTTGGGATTTTATTGGTTCCCTTTCGAGGTGTCATACCCCCGCAAAGATTGTAGAACGCATGAGTTCCGTAAAGGGACAAAATTCGACTATATCGTAAAATTGTATTATTTTGATTTTAATCTTAGGAATATTCTCACGAAGTATCTAAATCGTATTGAAATCAATTTCAGAACTTTTCTCACCTATCATGTGTCGAACAAGCATCAAGATTCACCAACATGGTTTGTAAATCCAGCTGTAGTTTCCATGTC
>JBMNUW010000204.1:0-4295 GCA_050946475.1 Prevotella sp. | reverse complement strand
ACAGAAATCCATCTCCTGAAAAGAGGATTAAGTCCTTTGCTGACTTTCATCTGCAGTTGCGGAACCTCATTGACACCTGCAATAGCTTGTAGCAAAAGCTTTAGACGGTATCTATTATATAACATTTTTCTTAGCAATACATCAACACATTCTAATGACTTGGTGAAGTTTCATGAAAGACCGAGAATTACCCTCTGTATCATAGAGCAGAGCATCCTGTGAACAATACAGAGAGACCTTATTGGCTTGAGAAGTTCTGTCAAGACAGACACATTCCCTGGAAAAGGACTTTATCAAATCAGAGAACCTCTCTAGCAATCAGTTCCGGATAACAGGTATAAGGTACTCTAAGATTCTTCAGAAAAGCCACCCATATTTCTTCCAATATTCTCCATGCTTCCATATTTTGTACATGTTCATAGAAACAGAATGCATAGCCATAAGCAAGAGATAAAAATAAGAAGATAAAGACCTGGAGAACAAATTTAAATGGTGACGACTGACATCCAATGAAATAAATTCTTAAAAAACAGATGAAGAATTTTCTCAAAGACTTAAAAGCAAAAGACCACCCGCATATCTTGGGTGCGCTTGACATTCTCCGCTATATCGGACCGGGACTTCTTGTAACCGTGGGCTTCATCGACCCGGGCAATTGGGCCAGCAATTTCGCCGCAGGAAGCACGTATGGCTATGCACTTCTGTGGGTAGTGACACTGTCCACCATCATGCTCATCGCGTTGCAACATAATGTAGCCCACCTTGGCATCGTTACCGGCCTATGCCTTAGTGAGGCAGCGATAAAATACACACCAAAATGGGTGGGCAGACCGATTATAGCAAGTGCTATGTTGGCATCCGTTTCCACCTCCTTGGCAGAAATTCTCGGTGGAGCTATTGCCCTACAAATGCTTTTCGATATACCGATTGTCATCGGTTCTGTTTTGGTGACCATCACCGTACTTATTATGATTTTCACCAATTCCTACAAGAAGATTGAGCGTGCCATCATCGGTTTCGTCTCCATCATCGGACTGAGTTTCATTTATGAATTATTCCTCGTTCACGTAGACTGGCCTCAGGCTATACAAAGCGCATGGATACCCTCGGTTCCGGAAGGTTCCATGCTTGTCATCATGAGCGTATTGGGAGCAGTGGTAATGCCTCACAATCTCTTTTTACACTCAGAAATAATTCAGAGTCGGGAGATCAACCTCAAGGGTGACGAGCGCATACGTTACGCTCTGAAGTACGAATTTGCAGACACTCTTTTCTCCATGCTTGTTGGATGGGCAATCAACTCAGCCATGATAGTCCTTGCCGCCAGTACATTTTTCTCCAATGAAACAGAAATCAGTGAATTTTCCGAAGCACAAGCCATGCTACAACCACTATTGGGGAACAATGCTGCCAATATTTTCGCACTGGCCCTGCTAATGGCAGGCATTTCCAGCAGCATTACCAGCGGCATGGCTGCAGGCAGCATCTTCGCCGGTTTCTTCGGAGAGTCATACAACGCCAAGGACACTCACTCGGCAGTAGGAATTATACTCTCATTGGGTCTTTCACTGCTCATCATCTTCTTTGTCAGTTCGCCTTTCCAAGGTCTGATTTATTCCCAAATGCTGCTCAGTGTGCAACTGCCTTTCACTATCTTTCTCCAAGTCTATCTGACCAGTTCAAAAAAAGTGATGGGTAAATATGCCAACAGACTGTCCAACAAGATTTTCCTTTATACTCTTGGAGCCATTGTTACCTCACTGAACGTCGGATTGCTCATCTCCGCTTTCTGACGTGTCGTCAATACCTACACCGAAAGCTCGCCATAGACGGTCATTCGGTAACGGTGCATTGATGGAGATAATCTTGTGAGATACAGGATGCTCAAAGGTCATGGAACGCGACAGCAAGGAAATACTGCCATCAGGATTGCTGCGTTTGGCTCCATATTTCAAATCTCCCTTGATGGGACAACCAATGGAAGCTAATTGACAACGAATCTGATGATGGCGCCCTGTGAGCAACTTTACCTCCAACAATGTATAGCGGTCGGAATGTCCGATAACACGGTAATCGAGAAGCGCTTTCTTGCTGTTTGGCACCTCATGGTCATAAGCGAAACTCTTGTTGAGGCGCTCATTACGCACGAGCCAGTTTTCCAGTCTGCCTTCCTTTTGCTCTGGGGACTGTCCCACAATAGCCCAATAGGTTTTGTGTATGTCACCCCTGCGGAACATGTCATTCAAGCGTGAGAGCGCTTTCGATGTTCGGGCAAACAGGACAAGCCCGGCAACGGGTCTGTCGAGGCGATGAACCACCCCAATAAAGACGTTACCGGGCTTGTTGTATTTCTCTTTTATATACTCCTTCACCATCTCGGAGAGCGGTTTGTCGCCGGTTTTATCACCTTGAACAATCTCTCCGCTCTCCTTGTAGACAATGATAAGATGGTTATCCTCGTAGAGGACTTTCATATCTATTTCTATCTTATTTTAGATCTGACATTACATATTCATGCCGCCATCCACCTGAATCACCTGACCGGAAATATAGCTCGACAGATCGGAAGCGAGGTAGAGTGCAGTATTGGCAATATCTTCCACGGTACCGCCACGACGCAGAGGGATTCTCTTAATCCACTCCTGACGGATCTTATCGGGCAGAGCTTGTGTCATTGCTGTATCAATAAAACCAGGAGCGATGGCATTAGCACGAATACCTTTGGGGCCCATCTCCTGACCGATACTCTTTGCCAAAGCGATAAGACCTGCTTTTGAAGCGGCATAGTTGCACTGGCCGGCGTTACCATGGACACCAACTACGGAAGCCATGTTAATAATGGAACCGTTGCGCTGACGCATCATGATAGGCACACAAGCATGAATGAAGTTGAAGGCACTTTTCAAATTCACAGCAATTACTGCATCCCACTGCTGCTCGCTCATGCGAAGCATCAGTCCGTCCTTGGTGATACCGGCATTGTTTACCAATATGTCAATAGTACCGAACTCTTCTTTCACCTTACCAACGACCTCTTCGGTCTCTGCAAAATTTGCAGCGTTACTTGCATAACCCTTGCACTTTACGCCGAGAGCCGCAATTTCGCGTTCTGTAGCTAAGCCACCGTGTTCCTCGTCAATGGCGAGATCGGTGAAGGCAATGTTGGCCCCTTCAGAAGCAAATTTCAGAGCGATAGCTTTTCCGATACCGCGTGCAGCACCTGTGATTAGTGCTGTCTTTCCAGTTAATAATCCCATTTTTCTATTATTTATATAAATGATGATTGAACTCTGTTTGAATGTGACTACTTGATGGCATTGTGTTTCCCTAAAGCTCCATAGACAACTTTGGCAACGAGGGGTTTACTAGATTCCTCCGTCAAGCCATGTCCCAATCTTCCATAGATGAACGGCACTTCAAGGCCCTTGATACAATAATGAGTTATGTCGGCTACGAGTTCCACATTGTCAATGTCGAACTCCCCGTCAGCCTTACCTTCGGCATAAACCTTTCGGAAGAGTTGAATCTCGTCTTCGTCGAAGTTTTTACGCACTTTTTCCACCGTCCAAATATTACGAAAGAATTCAGCCCTAAGATTGCCATTGCGTACCACCGTCTCCTTGATCATACTCAAATGCGTATAAATCAATTCGATGATCTTGTCTTGTGGAAGCGTCTTCTTGGCGGCTACTTCGTCAAGCTTGTCACTAAGACGTTCCAGTTCCGATTCAATAACGGCATAATAGACATCCTCTTTTCGACTGAAGTAGGTGTAGAGAGTACGTCGGCCCTTACCAGAAGCCACGGCTATGTCATTCATAGTGGTTCCTGCCAATCCATTTTTGGCAAACAGTTGCCGCGCCACATCTACCAAAGTCTGTCTGGTTTTTGATATTGACATTTTATTCCCTCCTTTTGGTCTTCTGTGTTGCACATCTTGTTCTTGTGTGCAAAATTATCAATTTTATTTATTTCCGACAAATTTCTATGGCAAAAAAACAATAAAACACTTATTGTAATCAAATTAGGAAAATGAAATTACAACTTACTTCCCAAAAATTCATTTCCTCAAACCAGAATAAAAGGAATAGGCAAGAATGCTATTCTTTTCATGCCATTGGACGATTTTATAGAGTTTCATTAAAATAACAAGAGACCGAATTCCGTATATATGAAGTGACAAGTTCCATCTTATCATAATCCCGACGGAATAGATTTCCAGGCTACTCTCGTTAAACCAGCCAACCATTTGGTGTGTTCTGATTTTATTCTTACCACATCATAAGCAAGTTTCT
>JBMNUW010000203.1:0-4368 GCA_050946475.1 Prevotella sp. | reverse complement strand
TAATTGACTTTCGCATTGACCACTTGGAAAGCGCCCGCCTCAACGCCTTTGAGCATGGATACAAGGGAGCTATGTATCCCTGGGAGAGTTCCAGTTCCGGCATGGAGGAGACACCGACTTGGGCACTCACGGGCATATTCGAACATCACATTACAGGCTGCGTGGCTCTTGCCGCATGGCAGTACTACTGTGTTACGGGAGACACGGCGTGGCTCCGGGAAAAAGCATATCCGTTGATAAGTGCGGCAGCCGACTTTTGGGTGAGCCGGACATCAACCGATGCCGACGGGAGCCTTCACATCAAGAATGTTTGCTGTGCCGACGAATACGCAACGAAAGTTGACGACAACGCTTTCACCAATGCCGTTGCCATGCTCACCGCACAAGTGGCTGTAAAGGCTGCCAACATCGTTGGAGAGAAGGCTCATGAGGAGTGGCAGACGCTCATCGGCGCACTGCCCATCAAGAAGATGAGCAATGGAGTAATCAGTGAATACGAGGGATATAAAGGTGAAAAGATAAAGCAAGCCGATGTGAATCTTCTGGCTTATCCATTGAAGTGGGTCACGGACAAAGAACAAATCTTGCGTGACTTGAGCTATTACTCCGCGAAGGTTCCGAAGGAAAACACACCAGCCATGACTGAATCCATATTTGCCCTGCTCTATTCACGTCTTGGAGACGCAGACGAGGCATGGAAGTATTTCAGACAATCATACACCGAAAACAAGAAGCCTCCCTTCGGTGTGTTGGCGGAGTGCAAAGGAGGCACAAATCCTTATTTCCTCACAGGAGCCGGTGGCGTAGTGCAAGCTGTCATCATGGGATTTGCCGGTTATGACATTACTGATGAAGGTGTCAGAAGAATTAATTCCGTAAAGCCTAAAGCATGGAAGTCACTGAAGGTGAAATTGAGCCCCAATATTCGTATAGCTTCACAGGCTCCAATTAGCCATCAGTGAACTATATCGTGACTCTCGAACATTGATGGCTCGGATTAACGACTTTGAGCCCTCGGATTCTCCACCTTGATTTCTTGAATTTCCAACCTTGATAACCCAAATTTCCAACAGAAGAATCGAGGATTTCGCATACGGCAAAATCCTCGGTTCTTTTATTCAATGCATGTATGGAGCAGCTTAGACTATAGAGAGACCTTCCTTCAAAAGATATATTTATTGAATCCATCTACCCTATTTCATTCCACAACTTACCGCAAACGGAATCGCCAATAAGCCTGTTTCTTGCTTTCGGGCACGTGTCATAAACCTTTCGGGCACGTGCCATAAGACCTTCTGACACGTGCCCGAAAGCGAAAATCACCATAAACGGCAACAACATAAGGCTTTACACATGGCACGTTTTGGGCTATGCATAAGGACCATTTCTTAGACGGAAATCCAAGTATCTCACTATAACGATAATTTTCATCAAGTAGATAATTCTCATCAAGTATCTCATTACAATGAAAATCCTCATACCATCCATGTCTCTCCTAACAAACGATCCTCATACCATTCGCCGCCTTTCTTACGATAATCCTCACACCATCTGAGTCCTTCCTTAGAATAATCCTCATACCATCCGAGTAGCTCCCCACAACAATTATCCTCATATCACAAGAAGAAATGAATTCTTCGAGTCTATTGACGGGATTAGAATGAATTCATCGAGTCCATTGACAGGATTAAGAAGTTTTTTCGCTAACTTTGCAGTTGGGTCCGAAAACCATTAAGGCGTTTCTGCTCCCTTATCAATTAAACCAAGAAACTTAAATGCGGTATTCAATAGGAAACGACCTATGACGAAACTAAACCTGTAAGACGCAAGCTAACATTCTGAATCTTCACATTAGTACGAATAGACAAAACGACACCGCACGACCTATAGACACGGGTTGGGCGGTCTATATGACAAACAATGAAAACCATAGTTCTCATCTCATTATTAATGGTCTCGCTCAATTCCCGGGCGGACAACTGGCAGGGCGCTGACTGGCAAGGCATTGTCAACGCCGAAGGACATATTGAGCAAATAGACTTCAATCTACCCAATGAAACAGTGACGATTCCTTTCACTTCGCGCAAAGGCTATGAAGGTCCGTCGTTCTATATCAACACCAACGGGAAAGACACGGTGCTGACATGGAAAAGACTGACTGAAAGACGCTACTACTGCCGTTACAATGGTTTGGTGTGCCGACTGAACTATACTTCTGACGGCAAATTGCCTGCGTTGCAGGTGGTCATTTCAAACGAAGGCCACGTGCCTTTCCAGCCAACCAAGGCGGGACTGAAACTTGGTGTGGACACGTACATGGACCGGTATCCAGCGTGGAACGACCGCTTCTTCCCCACCCTAATGTACAACACGCCCACGCATTTCTACGGCTATTTGCAGAGTCCGTCAGGTCACCGGCTCGCCATCATTAGCCGACAGCCCATCGCCAGTTGGAGCGTAGACTTCAACAAAGGCTATCAAGACCCAGCGCCACACTGGTTCATGGGACACCGTATTCTCTCACTCAATTTAGACTTGATGAACGCATTGCCCTTGCCGGAACATTGTCCGCAACATCTATGGAATTTGTCTCCAGGTGACAGCCTTTCATGGTGCATCACGATGATGCCCGCGGACAAGAACAACTTCGCGCGGCAACTGTCAACGGAAGCTCACATCCCGATGTTCGACTTAGCCCGTACTTCCTACGACGCCGGTGAGGAGGTCTCGTTCCGTGTGTACGCCATTCATCCCAAAATTACTGTCAGCAACGGAGAGGACCACGACACAGACATCAAACTGCATCCCGAAGGCGAAGGCTGCTGGCGTGTGACGTGCAGACTGGACACGCCCGGTCTCTACCAAATGAAACTTTATGACGGTAGTTTGTGCGTGAGCGGCTACCTCACCGTGCATGCTCCTTGGAACTGGTGCCTGCGGAAAGCCCGTGAGGCGGTGATAAAATACAAGCAGAAGCCCACCTCGCACGCTGAAAGCTGGTATGGCTACTATTCCGCATTCATTGCCGCCCAGTATTTTCCCGACCCGCAACTCGACCGACAAATAGATGAACGGTTTGAACGACTGTTTGTCCTGCTCCACGACACGGTCAACATGAAACCGAAATATTATCAGGGACGCATCCAAAACACGTCGACCACCATCGGTCTGTTGGTGGCGCGTTATAAGGCACATCACAGACAGGAAGACATCGAACGGGCGGCAAGACTCGCCGACTGGCTCATCAACTTCAGTCAGGCTAAGAACGGCGCCTACATGAACGGACGCACCATGTACACAAGTGTCATCTACATCGCGAAGAGCCTCATGGAACTCTTCGAGGTTGAGGACGGGCTATCCACGAGTTCGGCAATCTGGCAAAAACGGGCACGCAGGCACTATGCCTCCGTGAAACGGGCAATAGACCAGTTGGTGGAGGCACACGGAAACTTTGAGACCGAAGGAGAAATGACCTATGAGGATGGTATGATTTCATGCTCCGCGCTTCAGATTGGGCAGTTCGCACTGTTGCAGAGCAATAAGAAGGCAAGGCAGAGATACACCCAAGCCATGCTTGAACTGCTGAAAGGACACGACTGTCTGACACAACTCGAAGTGCCGGACGCACGCCGCCGCGGAGGCACCATGCGCTACTGGGAAGCGCAATACGACGTACAGATGCTGCCCAATATGTTCAACTCGCCTCATGGCTGGAGCGCATGGCGATGCTATGCCACCTACTACGCCTATCTGCTCACCGGCGATGCGAAATGGCTTCGGCAGACCTACAATGCCGTAGGCGCATTCTCCAATCTCATCGACGTCCGCACCGGCAAACTGCGTTGGGCGTTTGTCGTGGACCCCTACCTGCACGTGAGACAGACCTGCGAGCCTGACCCACACTATACAGCAGACTCGTTGAGCTTCGGCAATCCGCATCCCGACATATATCCCACACGCGAATTTATCATCGGCGAACAATATGTAGATATGATAAGCGACTGGCAGGGCATCAACACACAAGACAACGATGTGCACGAAGTCTTTAAGTGCATAGGCGAGACCGTGTTGACCCATGCTTTCATTGTGGAAAATCAAGATGGAACTATCTCCGGCTATAACTGCAAAGTGAAGCGCAACGGCAACAAACTGGAGGTCTATCCCGACGAGCCACAGGTGACATCTCTGCACTGCAATCTGTCGCATCCTTTCACCGTCACCTTCAAAGGCACTACCAAGAATCTGCCGAACCATTTCCTTGGCTGGATGAAGGGACAATAATACGAAGGAAAAAGGTTATATAACCCGAAGGAATAAATAGGTTCAATGTAACGCAGGCTTGTCCGGACCCGTTGACACACGGGAATG
>JBMNUW010000202.1:0-4421 GCA_050946475.1 Prevotella sp. | reverse complement strand
ATAATATAATTTCGGCATTATGATAAAAAAATATGTATTATGGTTGGGCATGCTGCTGCCTTTGTTGGGTGTCTTGTTCAGCTGCTCGGAGGAAGATATAGTTTTCGACCATGAGCGACCTGGTTTTGAGTTGCGTGCTGATCGTATTCTTTTTGAAACTATTTTGCCAAGTAATACCGCAGCCGACGATGATGTCTATATCGTCGGTGCCTTTAATGGATTGGACGATAAATCAGTTATTGGTAATGAGACCTTTAAGCTGAAGCATTCTGATACCATTCCGGAGAAATATGGCATATATCTCGACCCTACAACTTTTGTAGACGGGAAAACGTTGGAAGACGGCTATCATTTTGTTTCTGCTGCACAGCGCAATGAGGTTACAGCTATCGGTGATACTGTAGTACGTACTGAAAATCCTGCGGTAGGTACTCGCACCACACTGTATGTCAGTAAGTGGGCAGCCTATTTCGACGAGGCTCCCGCAGAGCCTGTGCATGACGGTTACGTGGTGTATGTGGACAATCAGACATCATGGGGCGATGCGCTTGCGCTTTACATGTGGGGCGACGTAAATAATCTTAATGGCGATTGGCCGGGTATGCAACCTACCGGTCAGCAAGTTGTTGACGGAGTTACCTATACTTACTTTGATATGGGAGAGGCTAACACGGGATTAAATGAAAACCTTATCTTTAACAATAACGGAGGCGGTACGCAATTAGCTGATTTTGCCTATACGATAGACCATGATGTATTCTTACGCATTACCGATTCTAAAGTTGAGGAAATTTCTGATACTCAGCCAGAGACCGCAAAAGACGATGGCTTCAAGCTCTATATTGAGAATCAAACAGGAATAGACAGTCCTTATTTTTATGTCTGGGGTGATTCCGAACTGTTTGGAACATGGCCCGGCAAGCAGGCTGACGGCAAGGAAACGATAGACGGAGTGGATTACCTTTACTGGAACATCGGTGATGACGGTAGTGAGTTCCATCCAATTCTCAATGACAACAACGGAAAGCAGCTTGACTATTCTGATGTTGTCAGTGCAGCAAAAGACTATTATTTCAAAGTAACAGTTGATGGATGGTCACTTCTTAAATAGAAACAGAATTCAGGAATGGTATTTTATGGTGCCATTCTTGAATTCCTCTCGTTGAGAATGATTTAGACAATTGTTTAATCTTACCCCCAGATTGTACAATAAACTGTCTGGGAGTAATTAAAACTCGAGTATGAAAGTAATCTCTAAATTAAAGTTCTGGCTATTCGCTCTTTTGGTTAGCCTGCCATTAGCTTCGCAGGCTGACTATGTGGATGACATCAATTACGAGACACATTCTGCGGGACAGCAAGTAATTTATGAAATGAATGTCGGAGCATTCACACCTGAAGGAACATTTTCTGCTGCTACAAAACGTTTGCCGGAACTTAAGCGAATAGGTGTGGACATTGTATGGTTGATGCCTGTTTATCCGCGTGGAGGAGGAATCAACAGCCCATACGCTGCCACAGATTTTAAAGCTACGAATCCTTCGTATGGAACAGTTGATAACCTGAAAGAGCTGGTTACGAGGGCTCATGAACTAAATATGAAGGTATGGCTCGACTGGGTACCCAATCATACGGCAACGGATGCTAAATGGGTAACTACACATCCCGAATATTATACCAGAATTAACGGAGAATTTGTGCATCCCAATAACTATAATGATGTTTACCAGTTGAATTATAGCAATCCGGACTTGTGTGAAGCGATGAACGATTGTTTAAAGTATTGGGTGCAGACAGTCGATGTTGATGGCTTTAGATGTGATTACGTATCGAGTCAGGCCATCCCTGCAAGCTATTGGAACACAGTAATTCCAATGCTGAAGAGTCTTGTAAGTGGAAAGGATATACAGATAATGGCTGAGACTGACCTTACAGATAGCAATAACAAGAGGCTTGCCAATGTGGGATTCGATTATGATTATGCCTGGGGATTTCAGTCAAAGCTGGCTCAATATGGCGCGGATGGAAATTTAGCCAATCCGCTAATGGTGTATGCTCAAAGTCTTATAGATGCTTCCAGTCAATTGCAGGTGAGCAGAATGGTATATCTTACCAATCACGATCAAAACTACAATGAGCAGAAAAAAACTCTTACTGAGAAATATGGTGCCAACAGATATTTGCTTACAGTGTTTGCCCATACTATAATGGGGATGCCTTTGATTTATAATGGACAGGAAATAGGTGGTAATCAACCGCTCAACTACTTTACTGATGAAAAAATTGACTGGACTAACACTGATCCACAGATGACGAATACACTTAGGACACTCTCTGCGCTGAAGCATTCTCAGAAAGCTCTGCAAGACGGTAAAAAGCCGGAGAACAATCCTGTCCCCAAATTTCTCAGTACAATTAACCAAAATCCTAATATTCTCGCTTACAGCCGTACCAGCGGTGAGAGCGAGGTGGTAGTGGTGATTAATACAGGCACTACTGCCCAGACGGTATTGCTTCAGGGATTTTCCGGCAATTACAGCTTATGGTTGAACAGTGAGACAATAGGGAAGGGCGTGAGTAGAAAAACGGTGAAGCTCAATGGTAGTCTGAGTTTCGCCTTGCCGGCAAAAGGTTACAGGGTATATGTCAAAGGAGCTTTCTCTGACGAAGATATAGAGTCAGTTCCAACTACTCTGTCTGTTTTACCGTCTTCTGTGTCAATGATGACCGGGTTGCCTGAGAAACTGGAGATATTATCCCTTAACAACAGCTTGATAAACTATGCCCGTCAGGATACTGTCTTCAACCACATCGCAGAGAGTATGAATGTCGATGCAGTCTGGACATCTCATAGCAATATCGGTAAATCTTTGGATTATCATTGGAATGAAACTGACACGACGGGTAATAATGTCGAGGGGCAGCCTTCTGCAAAAACAATGATTAGCTCTAAGCCTTGGACACATATTATTTTGCAGGAACAAACGGAAAAGCCGAGGAAAAAGTTTCAGGAGTTCAGACAGAGTGTTAAGCAATGGGTGGAATATATCAGGTCTAATTGTCCGAATCCACATGCTGTGATAGTGGTGCCGGTGAACTGGCCTCTGCTTATCGACGCAGATAATTACAAGGGGCTAAGTGACGAGCTGCAATCCAATTACGCATCTGTGGCTCAAGAGTTCGGGCTTGTCTTGGCGCCTGTTGGACAAGCCTATGAGCAATGTTACTTGCAGGAAGGGAAGGCTGGACTGACGACATGGTTTCGCCCGGCGGAGGAGAACAACGGACTGGGGCAGGACGACAGGCACCCTTCTCAGAAGGCCACCTACATGGCTGCTTGTATTGAGTTTGGGGTGATAACAGGAAAGTCTGTCTCGAACGTTGCTTATCGGCCTTCAAAAATCAGTGAGGAGGAAGCGGATGCAATGAGGCAATATGCCAGTAGTGCTTTGTCGGAAATACAACAAATAGTGGACGTAATTCATCAGACAGTTCAGTTCAAGGCAGTTGTTACTGACCAATTCGGCAATGAAATGATTCCTTCAGAAGGAGTTAGCTGGCAGGTTAGTGGGGGAGGGCAGATGGATGGTGCATTATTCAAGGGTCAAGGAGAAAAAGGTAAATTCGTGATAACGGCTATGTGCCGGCAGTTGACTTCCACAGCAACTTTGGACATTGCTTCACCTTCTTGGGGAACCACATCTCTGCCAGTGGTGGAATTGAAAGCAAAAAAATGGAACGAGGATTTCAACGGAATGAAAGACCAACAACAACTTCCAGAGGGATGGCGAATTGATCGAATAACATCGGCACCAAGAACATTAGGTTCTTTTGAATGGGCTTCGGAGAATGTTATGTACCTTCAGACAGCCGAGAATTTAACTCTTCCGTCTAATGCTAAGAACGGAACATGGGCATTTGGTACAACAGAAGACAGAGCATTGGGGGGAATCACTACTGGAATTGAAAATGGCACGAAAAGTGTTAATTTGTATGTCCACCTATGGAATGTCAGCGGCGCTGCCATCTGTAATCCATATATCTCCTATAAGGTGGAAAAATACAGGAAAGGTGCAAATTCTGCAGGCTTTAATGTTGAACTGTATTGGTCGAAAGACGGGAGGGCATGGAATAAGGCAGGAGATGTTTTCTCGACATATTTTGAACCTGACGAAGTTACAGAAGGATATACTGTTGTACCAGGTTTGGAAAGGAATGTAGATGGCACACTACCATTGGAAATTGCAGATAAGGAACATTTCTATTTGGCATGGAATGTTTCTGCGGCTTCAGGTTCTGCATGTAATGCTGCACAAGCGTTAGCTATCGATGATTTTAATATCTCTTGGGATGAAACAGATTCTATTGCTGGTGTTATAGTCGGTCAGAATGAGAATTCATGTACTTACGATATTAATGGA
>JBMNUW010000201.1:0-4466 GCA_050946475.1 Prevotella sp. | reverse complement strand
GAACGAGGCATGGTGCGAGCCTACGGCGTGAGTCGTTCGGGCGACATAGTAGATACTCCCTTCTATCAACAAGCCTACGAGTTAGGCAAAACGGTTGCAAGAAAACCATAAACTTTAATCATTGATTTTCAACGAGGGCATCGGTCGTTTTTTCGACTGGTGCCCTTTTTTCATCTTTCTAATTTCCCTACCAACCCGTAGGAGTTTCCCCTCATCGAATTAGGCAAAACACTTTCGGCAGTATCAACGGAATACCTATCTTTGCAGCAGAAATCAACAAGAAGTTGAACCCTTTAAAGATTACGATTATGAAAACGATGAAAGCAATGATATTGGTAGTGATGATGACGATAGCCACATCCGCTTCCGCAATGAGTTATAGTGAGGCACGTGACGAGGCACTCTTCCTCGCTGACAAGATGGCCTACGAGCTGAACCTCACCGATGAGCAGTATGAGGCAGCCTACGAAATCAACCTCGACTATCTGCTTCATGTTGACAACTACGCCGACGCCTACGGTGCTTACTGGCGCATCCGCAACAACAGTCTGGCCGCAATTTTAGCCGACTGGCAGTACAGCATCTATAAGGCAGCCAATTATTTCTATCGTCCTTTAGCATGGATAGATGACGTGCTCAATCTGCGCATCTACAGTCGCTACACCAACCCCAGAAAGTTCTATCGCAGTCGTCCTGCAGTATATGTAACTTACCGCGGTGGTCACTCTCCAAGATACTATACCAGTCGCAGTTGGAATCAGCCCGCCCGCAGAGTTAATCACTCGCAGCCTGCTCTTCCTCAGCGCGTACAGTCAATGCCTGCAAACAGGACAAATAGAAGCTGGAACAATCAGGCTCGTCAGACACGTATGAACAATGCTCGTGAGACACGTATAAGCAATACTCGTCAGGCACGTGTGAACAATAATGAGAACAGGAGTTGGACGATGCAGTCTAATCGGAATCAGAAGACCACGTCAACACGTAGCTGGAGCATTCAGAACCGACAGATGCAGAACAACAACAATCAAGCTCGCATAGAAAATAAAAACAAGTCAAACAGCTTCACCTTTGGTAACAGTCAAAGAAATGACAACGATAAGAGAATGTTGGCACAAAACAACAAACGCGACAATCGCTCATTCCGCAGATGACTGACTCTATAAACTTTCTAATTCTTCCGCGGCAGGTTCTCGTTGATGAGAGCCTGCCGTTTATTGTTATTGTGGTAGGGTTCAAATTATAAATTACTATTTCTTTTTTAGTGGTGTTGTTCTTCGCCATACCTGAATATGGGCGAGATGTTCTATGTTTCAAGCGATTTTGACGGTAGTCATGAACAGAGTAGTTATTGGCATGAAAGGGATAGTCTGTACTCCTACTAAGAGCTGAATATTATTGAGGTTCAGAATGAGTGTCTGCGATAAGGCTATAAGTTTATATGAGACAATATTATGAATACATTGAGACAAATTTTCTTGGAAGTAGTCGCAAATTTCGATATATTTGCAATATATTTCTGAAGATGCAGTTGCCACGTTGACGTGGCAATATGTTTATATTAATTAATCATCTTTCTATGCGCAAAACTATTCTTTTCCTAATCGCCTCCCTTTTTGTAGTTACAATGAAGGCCGGAAACCTTAATTTATGGTATAGTTCACCAGCGACGTCATGGCTTGAGGCGCTACCGGTCGGCAATGGGCATGTTGGTGCCATGGAGTGGGGTGGCATCCAAGAAGACAGAATTGATTTGAACGAGAGCACCTTCTGGGCCGGTTCACCTTATAACAATGATTCACCTTATGCCAAGGAGCATCTGGCTGAGGTGCGTCAACTTATTTTTTACAATCATGAAGACGAAGCACTTAAGCTCATCAATAAGTATTTCCTTGTTGGCAAAAATGGCATGCGGTTTCTTCCCTTGGGTTCTTTGCTCATCCATCAGGAGGGTACTCATGGTGCAACTGATTTCCGTCGGAATCTCAACCTTGAAAATGCTGTTGCTTCTACAAGTTTTGTTGTTAATGGAGTGAAGTATCATCGGACTGTTTTTGCATCTTTTGACAGCAACATGCTGGTGGTACATCTCTCAGCTTCACGAAAAGGAGCACTACGATTCAATGTGGGACTCACTTCCCCCATGCAGAAGACAGACATGAAGGTGAATCAAGGTCAACTTGTGATGAACTGCCAGGGCGATGATCAGGAAGGTGTCAAGGGTGAGGTGAAGGCACAGTGCCGTGTTGCAATAAAGACAGACGGTAGTATGAGTCAAGATGGCAATCGACTGAAAGTAGCCGGCGCATCAGAAGCTACAGTCTATCTTGTAGCAGCAACCAACTACGTGAACTATCATGATATCAGTGGCAATCAGGAAAAGCGTGCTGTTCAGCTTATGGAGCATGCTCTGTCGGGTGTTTATGCCAATCAACTGAAGGCTCATGTGGAGAGTTATTCTCAGAAGTTCAATACAGTAAGTCTGAGTTTGGGTAAGCCTCTTACGCGTCAAGAAGCATTGCCGACCAACGAGCGACTTTCTCAGTTTCACGCCAATGATTTGGAATTCGTAACCTTGTTGTTCCAGTATGGACGCTATTTGCTCCTCTCTTCATCGCAGGAGGGTGGACAGCCTGCCAATCTGCAAGGCATCTGGAATAACAAAATGAATGCTCCCTGGGACAGCAAGTTTACCATTAACATCAACACTGAAATGAACTACTGGCCTGCAGAAGTGACACAGTTGCCTTCCACTCTCAGCCCGCTGTTCGGACTTATCAAGGATTTGAGCGTCACTGGTGAGAAAACTGCCAGAGAAATGTATGGCTGCCGTGGATTCGTGGCTCACCATAATACCGACCTGTGGCGTATTGCAGGACTTGTGGATGGTGCCTATTGGGGAATGTTTCCCAACGGGGGAGCCTGGCTCGTTACTCACCTCTGGCAGCATTATCTCTTCACTGGTGATACCAAATTCCTGCAGGAGTGGTATCCGGTCATTAAGGCGGCAGCTCTCTTCTATTGTGACTATATGCAGGTGGATCCTAAAACAGGTTATCTGGTCACTGTCCCTTCTGTAAGCCCCGAGCATGGACCCAAGGGCAAAACATCGGTTACAGCCGGCAGTACTATGGACAACCAGATAGCTTTTGATGCCCTCACTTCAGCCATCCAGGCGGCGCAGATACTCCATAAAGACACTGAATTTGTGGCATTAGCCCAAGACAGACTCAATAAGATTTCACCCATGAGGATAGGCCGTTACGGTCAGTTACAGGAATGGCAACAAGATGCCGACGACCCTCATGACGAACATCGGCACATCTCTCATCTGTATGGACTTTATCCAAGTAATCAGATTTCACCGTTCAGTCATCCCGAACTTTATCAGGCTGCCTACAACACGTTGCTGCAGCGTGGTGATATGGCAACGGGTTGGAGCCTGGGGTGGAAAATCAATTTTTGGGCAAGAATGCTTGATGGTGACCATGCCTTTACTATCATTCGCAATATGTTGAACATTCTTCCGGCGGATTCTTTGCAAGCACAATATCCGGAGGGCAGAATGTATCCGAATCTTTTCGATGCCCATCCGCCTTTCCAGATTGACGGTAATTTCGGATTGACAGCTGGCATTGCTGAGATGCTTTTGCAAAGTCATGATGGAGCAGTTCATCTTCTTCCAGCTCTGCCTTCTGCGTGGAAAGAGGGTGAAGTGAAAGGCCTTTGTGCTCGAGGCAATTTTGTCGTGGACATGACTTGGGCGGATGGAAATCTCACTAAGGCCACTATTCTTTCAAGGCGAGGTGGGGTTCTGCGTCTTCGTTCCTACGTACCACTGAAATGTCATGGGCTTAAGAAAGCATCCGGTCCTTGTCCCAATCCGCTCATGTCTCCGGCGTCAGTTCAAGCACCCATTGTGGCACCTGGTCATACTGGTGAAGTTAAGGAAATCAGAAAAGTCTATGAATATGATGTGGAGACTCGTCCCGGTCAGAAAATTCAAATAACGGTTGAGCAATAAGACGTTATTTCCCTTATTTATCAGTTATTACTAATACTGTCCGGTAAACGTTTATGTTGCAGGAATAGAAATTATGCGAAAGTTTGCAGGCATAAAATATAAGAAGCAATAGAGTGCATTGACTTCGGCCTGTCATGCGCATTTCTTCAGGTGTGGTCTAAATCGGGCACATGTCCGCTCTGCGTTCATGTTCTCCGGTTAAAGATGTATCGCCCTACCGGGCGAGGTTATATGCCCTATCGTTTTTAATGACTTCCATCTGAAGATAGTTGATTTATAGAAATAAGGGGGAAACATCCAATAAAAGATGCTTCCTCCGAATTTTGTAAGGGCGTTAGGGATGGATGAGTCTTTGTTTACCGGACAGTAATGATTTATTACAGTAAAAAACCACTATAGGATCGCATTCCTATAGTGGTTGAAAATAAACTTAATCTACTTA
>JBMNUW010000200.1:0-4519 GCA_050946475.1 Prevotella sp. | reverse complement strand
ACTTCGACCACTCATACCCCGTGGGACAGTTCTATTGGGGCGGCACCGACTATATCGGCGAGTCGTTCGGTTGGCCCTCCAAAGGATGGGTGCGTGGACTGGTGGACTTCACCAATGAACTCAAGCCGTAACGCTTTTTTGCTCTGCTTATGAAATAATCTGGATTAAAATAAACTACGACAATAGTTCCTTCTCTTGGACGTCAGGAGAAATGCAAATAAGGAAGTCATGAAAAAGAATACTATCAGAATCTCGGTTTTATGGATTTTGATTTTTACATCTCTCACAATGGTAGCGCAGGGAGGTCCCATCATGGGATGGAGTTCCTGGAATGCCTTTCGGGTCAACATCAGCGACAGCCTTATCTGTCATGAAGCCGACATCATGTGCAGTTCCGGCTTGGCAAAGGCTGGCTACAAATATGTGAATATCGATGATGGTTTCTTTGGAGGCAGGGATGCGAACGGTCGTCTGCTCTTTCATCCCACAAGATTCCCACATGGCATGAAAGGCGTGGTAGACCATATTCATGGTCTCGGACTCAAGGCAGGTATCTATTCGGACGCAGGACACAGCACCTGTGGCTCCTTCTACGATAAGGACTCGATTGCTCTCAACGTGGGTCTTTATGGACATGAAGAGGAAGATTGCAATCTCTATTTTCGCCAATTAGGTTTCGACTTCATCAAAGTGGACTTCTGCGGAGGCATTGCAAAATCGAGCGTAGACAAGGTAGACCTGGATTGTCGCGACAGATATACCACAATTAGCAAAGCCATCAAGTCGACTGGTCGTAAGGTCGTGTTCAATGTTTGCAGATGGGACTTCCCAGGTACGTGGGTTCATGACATAGCCGATTCGTGGCGCATCTCTCATGACATCCGCAATTCATGGAACTCCGTGAAGGACATCATCAGACAAAATCTATACTTGTCTGCCTATGCCTACGACGGACATTACAACGATATGGACATGCTTGAGGTGGGACGCGGATTAAGCATGGAAGAAGACAAGACGCACTTCGGGATGTGGTGCATCATGAGTTCACCTCTTCTTATAGGTTGCGACCTCTCCAAACTCCAGCCTTCTACGCTTCGTCTGCTGACCAACAAGGAACTTATCGCCTTGAATCAAGACCCTCTCCATCTCCAGGCTGCCTGTGTAGGCAGGGATGGGGCAGCCTATATCCTCGTGAAAGACATCAAGCAGAGGAATGGCAATGAGAGGGCTTTAGCCGTTTACAATCCGTCAGGGAAGAACGTTTCGGTGAAAGTGCAGGGTAGCCTGCTTTGCTTGGAAGGTATCGAGAAGGTGAGAGATTGCTTTGAGCAACGCGACTTGCCGGTGGATGGAGATGTGCTTGAAATCAGTGTGCCGGTTCACGGTTGCAGGATATTCACGTTGAAGGCGCACCGCAGACTGGAACAGACTTGCTATGAAGCCGAGAATGGCTATTGCTCGGAATATCAGGAAATCAGCAATGAGCAATCCCTTAAGACACCGGTCTATCAGGAAGTTGCCGAGGCTCACAATGGAGCCGTTGTAAAAGGATTGGGTTATCGCAGGAGCAATGACTTGCAATTTCGCGACATCTATGTGAAGAAAGGTGGCAAGCGACGTTTGATGGTTGGCTATTTGAAAGGTGAAGGGAGAAGTGTTAGCGTGAAGGTGAACGACTCCGCTCCCCAGCGTCTTTCTATTGATTCGGGCAATAACGGACAAGTCGCCACAACGATTGTCCTGCGCAAAGGTCGTAACACCATCACCCTCTACAACGACAAGGAAGCCTTGCCGCCCATCGACTATATCAAGCTGGAACCTGTGGCTCGCCCATAATGAACTTGGAAATATAACAAACCGGAACTTTCAATAATATCATGAGAAAAATTATTTGCGCCATATTGCTTTCCATCTCTCTGATGGTTCAAGCCCAAGAAGCACGTCCAGAATGGAAATGGACGGGTCAGTGGATTGGGCTGGAACATTTGCAACCGAACGAGAGAGGAGGGCTGCACCCCATTCTTTCAGCGAGATACTTTAAAAATACATTCAAGTTGAAGCATCAGGTGAAACAAGCCACAGCCTATGTGATAGGTCTTGGCAATTATAGATTGTTCATCAACAAAAAAGAGGTGGCTCCCGAAGAGGTGTTGAAGCAGGTGCCAAGCGACTACCGAAAGACGCTCTATTATAATGCCTACGACGTGACGGATATGTTGACCGATTGCGATTCGGCAGAAGTAATGATAGAGTTGGGTTCGGGCAGATATTTTACACAACGGCAAAATAGATTTCATGCAGGGCCCATTTTCGGCAAACCCAAGTGCAGGGTGAATATCGATGTGCTTTATTCAGATGGAAGCAAGCAAACTTGGAGCACGAACTCGAAATGGAAGATGACCACCCAGGGACCTGTCCGCAATAACAATATTTATGATGGTGAAACTTATGATGCACGTAAGGAATTGCGCTTCTTACCCGATTCGGCTTGGCAACGTGCCCAACTATGCCTTATACCCGACGGAGATTATCGGCAGTGCGACATTCCCCCAATCGTGGCGAGTCGGTTGGGCAATCCCTTGTCCATTACACAAAAAGGGGACACGGCGATTCTCGACTTCGGACAAAATATCTCGGGATGGGTCAACATCCATGCGAGAGCGCAAAAGGGAGATACCATCAGGCTGTTGTTCGCTGAAAGACTGGCTTCCAACGGGAACTTGTATCGCGACAATCTTCGGTCTGCCCAGTGTTTGGACACTTATGTGAGCAATGGGGAAGACCAGTGGTGGCATCCCTCGTTCGTCACCCACGGCTTTCGCTATGTAGGTGTCACGGGGCAGCGGAATCCAACGAAAGAAGACTTCGAAGCCTACTATGTAGCCGACAGCATGAAGTCGCTTCCCGTCACGAAAGAGTGCTATACGGGATTCGTCACCAGTAACGAGGTGCTCAACAAGATTGTCCGCAATGCCTGGTGGGGCATCAAGAGCAACTACCAAGGTTTCCCCATCGATTGCCCTCAGCGTGACGAGCGTCAGCCTTGGTTGGGCGACCGCACCGTTGGAGCTTTGGGGGAGAGTTATCTCTTCGACAATGCGAAACTCTATCGCAAGTGGATGCGCGACATCTGCGAGTCACAGCGATCAGACGGAGAGCTTCCAGATGTCGCTCCAGCCTACTGGCATATCTATACAGAAAATGTCACATGGCCCGCAGCCTTGCCGTTCATTTGCGACATGCTCTATCGGCAATATGCCGACAGCCTTACCATGAAGCAAGCCTATCCACACATCAAGAAGTGGCTGCTCCATATCATAGATGCCTACCGTGTGGACCCAGGCATCATCGGTCGCGACAAGTATGGTGACTGGTGCGTTCCACCCGAGAGTCTTGAGATTGTCTTGACGAAAGATTCTACCCGACTCACCGATGGCAAGTTGATTGCAACCGCCTACACCATCGCTTGTATGAGAATTGCCGGAAACATCGCCCGAATCATTGGGTCGGAATCAGAGGCAGGAGATTGGTTCACACGTGCCGAAGAAATGAAGAAGGCTTTTAATGATTGTTTCCTTGTAGATAAGTCAAGGAGCGGTCGGTCTGCCCGTTCCGTAAAGCCGAACCGCGTATTCTATGGCAACAACACGCCCACCGCCAACATCTTGGCATTGGCCTTCCGTTTGGTTCCCGACAGTCTGAGACCCGCCGTGGTGGCAAGTCTCGTCTACAATCTGGAGAAGAAGAATCATTCTCATGTCAACTGTGGCGTGATAGGCATCTCATGGTTGCTCCGCACCCTCAGCGAAAACGGTCATGCTAATCTTGCCTATAAGATAGCCACGCAGACTACCTATCCCTCGTGGGGATATATGTTGGAGCAGGGAGCCACCACAATTTGGGAACTCTGGAACGGCAACACCGCCAACCCGAAGATGAATTCTGGTAATCATGTGATGTTGTTAGGCGACTTGCTCACGTGGTGCTATCAGTATCTCGCCGGCATCCGACCTCTCAACGCGGGCTATGGTCATTTCGTGGTGAAGCCCAGTTTTGCCATCTCCCATCTGGACTCTGTCAATGCCGCTTATCCATCCCATTGGGGACTTATCAAGAGTAGTTGGAAAAAGTCGGGCAAGAGCGTGACTTGGCAGGTGGAAGTGCCGCAGAATTGTCAAGCCGACCTCTATTTCCCTGACGGTAAGGTGCAAACGGTGAAAGAAGGTCATCATAGTTTTACATTCCAGTTGAATGGTCATGCCAATTAGTTTTGACCATAATCGACTGCATTCGTATGATACAAGGACTCCATTTAGACAGTCCCATGACGTGCCTTAGCCCGTTAAATCTTGTGGAGATTCCCTTTAAATTTCGATGAATTCGCATTTATTTAAGAAAATAAGACATTTCCAAAAGTTGATGATAGCTAAATTATATTAACTTTGCAAAAAACTGATATGCAACATTTACTTACTATATTTATCGCACTAATGTGCTGCCTCTCTTCTTACTCACAAGT
>JBMNUW010000199.1:0-4525 GCA_050946475.1 Prevotella sp. | reverse complement strand
TTGGTCCCGTTCCCCCTTGGTCCCGTTCCGCGCAGCTTGGCTGCGTGGCCCTCATCCTTTAAATAAGAAAGCGCCCCGCAGGTCTATGTAAAAGACCTGCGGGGTGCTCTCTTTGTGGACATAGCCATACAGCCGAGCTGCGCGGAACATAACGGAAGATGTACCCTACAGCTTGATTATGCAGAACACTTCAAATTATGAATTAAAAATCACGCTGCTTCTCCCTGCTTCACTCCCATTCGGGCTTCAACCACATTGACTACCCAGTCGCCTATCTTCTCGCATTCCTGAATAAGGTCGATGAAGAGGGTGCCCACCACATAGTCATAGACGTGATTGTTCACGGCATTGATGTTTTCCGTGCGCAACTGGTTGCGATAGTTATTGATTTCGTTCTCTATATTGAACGAACGATTCACATTGACCATTTCTCTCGGGTTAGCAAAGAGATGGTTCATCTGTGCCAGGGCATCGTCGGTAAGTTCGAACATCTGATGGATTTCCTCTGTCTGATGCTCGGTGAATTCCTTCTTCCCGTCAACTTTGCGGTGAATGGTACGTGCCATATTGTAGCAACTGTCACCGATACTTTCCAGTTCAGAAATTTCACGGAGCATGGCACGTATCTTTCCTTTGGTGTCGTCACTCAAGTGGGCATCACTCACCTGGTTGAGATAGTTGGCTATTTCTACTTCCATCTGGTCGGAAATACCCTCGTATTTCTTGATACGTTCGAAAAGCTTGGTAAACTTCTGCTCATCTTTCTCTCCGAGTAACTCACGCACCATGTTGAACATGCGCTGCATGCGCTCGCCGAAACTCTGTATCTCCTTCTGAGCCTCCAGTACGGAAAGCTCCGGCGTTTTCATAATGCCACTCTGGATAAAGCGCAGCCGGAACTCCTCGTCATCGCTATTGGGTTTAGGCTTAATGAGGGCGCACACCACTTTCTCAATCTGGGGAATGAACCATATCAGAATACCGGTGTTAATGACATTGAAGCAAGTATGGAAAGCTGCCAGTACAATAGGCAATATCTTTGCCTTGTAGGCCACCGAGTAGCCTGTGCCGTCAGGGTCGTAGCCAACGAGCGAGCAAACGAAATTGACAAAGGGATAGAACAGACAGAGCACCCAAATCACGCCGAATACGTTGAACACCAAGTGGGCAAGGGCAGCACGACGAGCCTGCGTGTTGGCACCCAGGGCGGCGAGGTTGGCCGTGGCCGTAGTTCCGATGTTCTCACCCAGCACCAAGGCGATGCCGAGATAAATGGGCAACACGCCGGTGGAACAGAGCATTATGGTAATGGCCATCACGGCTGCCGAACTTTGCACGATGCAGGTGATGACGGTGCCCACGATTAAGAAGGCTATAATGGACCAATGGCTCTTGGTATCGAACGATGAGAAAAATGCTATGGCTTCGGAATTGTGCTCTAAGTCAAGTTCCTTGCCTGCCGAGCTAAGCAAGACAAGTGCAAAAAAGAGAAACGCTATACCAAAAAGAAAATCACCGATGTATCGTTTGCTCTTACTGTAAATCAAAATGATTCCTACAAAGAATGCCGGAAAAACCACCATCGACAGGTCTACGTTGTAGCCCAATGACATAATCCAGGCGGTGAGCGTGGTTCCGATATTCGCTCCCATGATGATGGAGATGGCCTGAGCAAGTGTCAAGAGGCCGGCATTGACGAAACTCACTGTCATGACCGTGGTGGCGGATGACGATTGGACCGCGCAGGTGACGAAGGTACCGGTCAGCATACCCGTGAATCGGTTCGTGGTCATTGCAGCAAGGATGTGTCGCAGCTGTGAACCCGCCATCTTTTGCAATGCTTCGCTCATGATTTTCATTCCGTAAATCAGGAGTGCCAGAGAGCCCAGTATCTTGCAAAAGATCATCAAATAAGAGCTTGTGGTCATATATGTTTTGTTGTATGTGTTACAATCCGGTTGCAAATTTACGAAAAATTCCTTTCATTTGTCCCTTTTCACCCTTTTTTCTCTATTTTAGTTTTTTTGAGTCTTTCTTTTGCCTTTTCCTCGGCAATATTTTATATCTTTACCAATGTTTTCGGGCATAGCCCGTTTGTTTCAATTTAAAACTATTTTGTCTATGAAAACGCAAGAAGTACAGATACGCTGCAAAAATAATGGTAAAACACTCAACGTACCCATCGGTTCAACGCTTAAAGAAGCCTACGATCAAACCGATGTGCAAATGAATCATGGTCCCGTCTGTGCAAAGGTAAACAACAAGGTAGAGGGCATGCACTATCGAATCTACCATAACAAGGACGTGGAATTTCTCGACATGACTCACCCTTCTGCCTCCCGTAACTACACGCGTACCCTCTTCTTCATTCTCTGCAAAGCCATACACGACCTCTGGCCCGACGGTCAAGCCGTAATAGACATTCCCGTTTCCAACGGCTACTTCTGCGACCTTAAAATCGGACACGAAGTCACTATCGAAGATGTTGCCAAACTGCGCAAGCGCATGGAGGAAATCATCGCCGCCAAGATTCCCATTCGTCGGCATGAGAACACCACCGAGGAGGCTATACGCCTCTTTTCTTCCCTCGGATACCACTCCAAGGTGAAACTCCTCAAAACAAGCGGTTCTCTCTATACCACCACTTACGACATTGACGGATACTACGACTACTACTATGGCTCATTGCTTACCAATACCTCGCAAATCTATCTCTTCGGACTGGAAAAATATTTCGATGGCATTCTGCTCCGCATCCCCTCACTGCAGCATCCTGACCTTCTGCCCGAGATGACACACCAGGACAAAATGTTTGAAATCTTCAAGGAGCATCATCACTGGCAGGACATCATCGGCATAAGGACCGTGGGCGACTTCAACGAAGCAGTGGACAAGGGTCTCACTACCGAACTTATCAACGTGTCGGAAGCACTGCAAGAAAAAAAGATTGCACGCATAGCCGACGAAATAGCAGCTCGGAAGGGTATTAAACTGGTGCTTCTCGCCGGGCCTTCCTCATCGGGGAAAACCACCACCTGCAAGAGACTTTCCATCCAGCTCGTAGCTAATGGCATCAAGCCTCTGCAAATCTCGCTTGACGACTACTTCGTAGACCGGGAACAGACGCCAAAGGACGAGAAAGGAGAGTATGACTACGAAAGCATTTATGCACTCAACCTGAAACTCATCAACGAGCAGTTCAATGCCCTCTTTAACGGTGAGGAAATAGAGTTACCAAAATACAATTTCCAGACAGGAAAAAGCGAGAAGAGCGGCAAACGACTGAAAATGGAACCAAACAACGTACTCGTCGTGGAGGGTATTCACGCTCTAAATCCCGAACTTACAGCCCAGATTCCCGAGCCGCTGAAATACCGTGTCTTCGCCTCCGCCCTCACCACTATTCTTCTTGACACGCACAACTACATCCCCACTACGGACAACCGGCTGCTCCGCCGAATCATTCGCGACTACAAATACCGTGGAGTTAATGCGCAGGAGACCATCCGTCGGTGGCCCAGTGTAAGAGCCGGCGAAAGCAAGTGGATATTCCCCTTCCAAGAGAACGCAGATGCCACCTTCAACACTGCCATGCTCTTCGAGATTGCAGTCATCAAGCAGCAGGCTGAACCTCTTCTGGAACAGGTGCCCGAGAACTGCGAGGAACACTCCGAGGCTTATCGTCTGCTGAAATTCCTCAAATACTTCAAGCCCATTCCCAACCGCGACATCCCACCCACGAGTCTCCTGCGCGAGTTCCTCGGCGGCAGTTCGTTCAAATATTGAGAAAACACTCGTAAAGTTGTGCAGACTTCTCCTTCGCCTGACAAAGCCCGACCTGCTTTTCAGCATTCTCCGGGCAATAGTCAGACGAAGATTACCATTCGGAAGAGTAAGTCCGGGAATATTGTTTCATGAACTTCGATAAACCCAATATATTCTTGTCCATGACATACCTGGAGAAAGAATCAGCAACTTTTCTCATAAAAAGTTTGTGAGACTAAAAAAAACTTTGTAAATTTGCACCCATCTACAGTGGAAGTGACCACTGACATTTTTTTCATACGACTTGCCCAGATGGCGGAATAGGTAGACGCGCTGGTCTCAAACACCAGTGGAGCAATCCATCCCGGTTCGAGCCCGGGTCTGGGTACTTCTATTAAAAAAGCGGTCGATAGAGTTCTGAACAACAGTACTTTATCGACCGCTTTTTTGTATTATTCTTATTATTACCATGATTAATGTCTATAATCATAATTTGCCTTTAATTTAAGAAGAAATAAAAACACACATACTTATTACCTTTGAATAATCTATATTAGTCTCTTTAGCAAGCCGCCAGTCTTCCCTTCCGGGACGAATATTCTGGACTGGGAATGAAAAAATCTTGAACAAAGCAAAGTTAGAAGAGAAGGAGAAGAGAGAAAAAAAGAAGAAGAACTTGATATCCTTAATGCAAGATAAATGTAACAAGCATGAAGGAGCAACAAGGCTATCCTTTCTGAAAATCGAAATATTTATCCAT
>JBMNUW010000198.1:0-4532 GCA_050946475.1 Prevotella sp. | reverse complement strand
GCGGCAACCAATACCTTATATTATATAATAATTGTGTATTTTTGCAGTGGAGAACCATTCCCCAGTACAAAAAAGAGTACCCTCCTCGGAGACGGTACTAAAAGAAAGGAAACAGAATGAACGAGAAGCAGAGTTGTGAATTATTGGAACGGCACGGTATAAAGCCCACCGCCAACCGCATCGTCATAGCCAAAACCCTGGCTGATTCCGACCGGCCCCTTTCTCTCAAAGAACTGGAGGAAAACATTCTCTCCATCGACAAGTCCGGCATCTTTCGTACAATCACCCTGTTTCGCGCTCACCATCTGGTACACGTCATCGACGGAGTGGAGGGCGGCGTGCGCTATGAACTCTGCCTCGCTTCTCACGAGAACGGAGACGATGACAGCCACGTGCATTTCTATTGCGAAGAATGCCGACAGACTTTCTGCCTGAACGATATACCTCTACCCGAGATCCAACTGCCCGCCGACTACTGCGTGACATCCGCCAACTACATTGTGCACGGAATCTGCCCGAACTGTCGTAGGAAGGGTCATCATTTCTAGGTATTTTGACGGTCAAGGTACATCCAAGCGCGCTTTTTCTTTCCCCAATCATCGTTTTTGCAAAATCTTATCCGTAATTTTGCAATGACCAATAAGGATTTAAGGCAAAATGACTTTAAAAGAACTTCAAATCGGACAAACAGCCACCGTCACATCCGTAGGCGGTGAAGGTGCCCTCCGACAGCACATCCTCGATCTCGGACTCATCCCCGGCGTAGATGTGAAACTTGTAAAATTCGCTCCCATGGGCGACCCCATGGAACTCCTTATCCACGGCTATGAACTGACGCTCCGCCTCGCTGACGCCGCAAAGATTGAAGTAACCCTTTCCGATAAGAAGGGGACTGAGACCCACATCAGGGAACACGACGCTCACTATGCCTACGAGCATCAAGGCAACGAACACCCCGGACTTGGAGAAATGCATCCCCTGCACGTTACCAAGGGGGAACACGACCATGTGGTGAACGAGAAACTGAGTTTCGCACTCGTGGGCAATCAGAACTGCGGAAAGACCACGCTCTTCAACCAGCTTACGGGTATGAATCAGCACGTGGGAAACTTTCCGGGCGTGACTATCGATCAGAAGACAGGCACCATCCGCAACCATCCGGAAGCCACCGTCACCGACTTGCCCGGCATCTACTCGCTCTCGCCCTATTCCCAAGAGGAAGTGGTAAGCCGACAGTTCATCCTTACTCAGAAACCCACCGGCATCATCAACATCGTCGATGCATCGAACATCGAACGCAATCTCTACCTCACCATGCAACTCATGGAACTGGGAATACCCATGGTGATTGCTCTCAACATGATGGATGAGGTGAAAAACAACGGTGGCACCATCCTTGTCAACATCCTTGAACAGCGTCTGGGAGTACCTGTTGTGCCCATTTCTGCACTGAGAAACGAAGGAGTAGAGGAACTTGTGGAACATGCCGTACATGTGGCCAAATACGATGAACGACCGACAATAAAGGACTTCTGCAGTCCCGATGACCACGGAGGTGCCGTCCACCGCGCCATTCATGCCACACTGAGCCTCATCGAGGACCATGCACAACGTACGGGCATTCCTGCTCGTTTTGCCGCCTCTAAACTTCTGGAAGGAGATTCGCTCGTAGCCGAAACTCTGCAACTCGACGATAATGAAAAGCACACCGTTGAACACATCCGCAGACAGATGGAACAGGAACGGGGACTGGACCCTTCAGCTGCCATTGCAGACATGCGCTACAGTTTTATCCTCAAAGTATGTTCCGACACCGTGGTGAAACCATCGGAAAGCAAGGAGCATGCCCGCAGTCGCAAAATCGACCGCGTGCTCACGGGCAAATGGACTGCCATTCCCACCTTCATCCTTATCATGGCGGTTATCTTCTATCTCACGTTTGACATCCTCGGCGGCACCCTGCAAGACCTCATGGAGGAAGCGGTTGAATGGTTCACCGGTGTCACCGACGAGGCGCTCAACGCCTGGCACGTCTCACCTGTGATACACTCGCTCATCACAGAGGGCATCTATCCCGGCGTGGGCACAGTGATAAGTTTCCTGCCCATCATCGTCATTCTCTTCTTCTTTCTGTCCATTCTCGAAGACAGCGGCTACATGGCTCGCGTTGCCTTCTTTATGGACCGCAGTATGAGGCGGTTGGGACTCTCCGGACGTTCCATCGTACCACTGCTCATGGGCTTCGGATGTTCGGTGCCCAGCATTATGGCCTCACGCACCTTACCTTCGGAGCGCGACCGTCGCATGACAGCAATGCTCACTCCCTTCATGAGTTGTACGGCAAAGTTACCTATCTACGGTTTCCTGGTAGCTGCCTTCTTCCCGAGCCATGGCGGTTTGGTGATGACATCGCTCTACCTCTTCGCCATCCTCGTGGGCATTGTCGTAGCCCTTTTCTTAAAGAAATTCATCTTTACGGGCGAGCCGGTACCTTTCGTACTCGAGTTGCCAAACTATAGAATGCCGGGTGCTTCCAGTGTGATGCGACTTATCTGGGAAAAGACCAAGGACTTCATTCAGCGAGCCTTCTCTGTGATATTCGTGGCTACCATCGTCATCTGGTTCCTTCAGTCGTTCGACTGGGGTATGAACATGGTGTCTGACTCTCAACATAGCATGTTGGCTTCGATAGCCGGACTGGTGGCACCAATCTTCAATCCATTAGGCTTTGGTTCCTGGAAAGTGGTGTCTGCCCTCATCACCGGTTTCATGGCGAAGGAGAGTGTCGTGGCAACGCTGACAGTGCTCTTCGGCAGCAGTGCAGGTCTACACGCCGTGTTGACCACCGCCACAGCCGCCTCTCTTTTGGTATTCTGCCTGCTCTATACTCCCTGCGTAGCCACCATCGCTACGGTGAAACGTGAAATGGGAGGTGCCTTCGCCCTCGGCATGGTGTTTTGGCAGACAGGCATCGCCTGGATTGTAGCCTTCTTGGTTTATCATATTGTGACACTTATCATTTAACAAAAAATCTCGGTGACCCGTCGCTTTTCGCTAAGGGTTACCGAGATTTTTATTTTTTTATTCCTTAAGAACATCCCTTTTCTATTCTAACATCCCTCACATGAATCTGCAAAGCATTCTCATACTTGCCGTTATCCTCGTACTGGCTCTTTTTATCGTTCTGCGTAGCTACCGGAAATCGCGACGCCTTAACTTTCACTGTGCCGATTGCAAGGAGGAAAACTGTGCCCTGCGTGACATCCTGATTCAGCGTGCAGCCAAAGGAAAGAAGTCTAAGACAAATTCATGATTTATTGCCCTGTCATCTCAGTATTCTCATAGTTCTTAATCACTCAGTTTCTGCACAACCATTTCCAAACACTTATGGAAATTACTACTGTCTAATAAACATTTTCCCTACTTCTGATGATTGCGCTTGAAACGTAACGGTGTGGTACCGGAATGCTGTTTGAAGAAATTGGTAAATGCCGGTTGGTCATGAAAGTGAAGTTCAAAACTAATTTCGCCCACCGTCTTGTCGCTGTGAAGCAGCAGATTGCAAGCCTCGTTATAAGTGAGCAGAGCGAGATGATCTCCCACAGTATTTCCGGAAACTTCCTTCACCACCCGCGAAAGATAGGTGGAAGAGATGCAGAGCTTGTCAGCATAGAACTGGATTTGTCGTTGTTCGCGAAAATTATTTACGGCAAGGTGAAGAAAAATTTTAAAGATATTCTCTTTGTGTCGTACATCTGCTCCGAGGGAGCGAGCTTCGAAAGGCAAATCACTCACAAAAAGCAGACATACATGCACGAGCGATCTTATCATCTCCATTTTGTAAAGATGTTCTGTTTGGATGGACTTGCGAATCTGCTGAAGCAATCCCGAGAATTCAGTACGCCGATGTTCATCGAGATGCCATATCATGTTTGAAGTCTGTGGAACCTCACTCAGAGGCATGTCGAGACTTTGGTCACGCACCCGCACCTGTTCGTAGAACTGCGAGTCGATGAGCAGTCCTTCCGTGACGAGGCCATCAGGAAAATAGCAGTCGGCTGACTGAAAGGGCGTCATAATGAGCAGGTCACCCGGCTTAAGTAGTTGTGTTTGACCGGCAATCTTCATCCATGCATTACCTTGACAAATCAATTGCAGCTCATAGCAACTGATGCGATTGGTGAAATTGCGAAGGTCATGCACTCCGGCCTCGTCCGATGAGAAATAGGCAACGGACGCACCACAAAGGTCTGATATTTTATAACGGGCTGCCAATTCCGGCAGACTTAATGCTGAATGATGAGACATACTATTAATTCATAATGCACAATTCATAATGCATAATTTAAAAGCTGAACAGACAGCCTTATGCATAATACATCATTTTAATTGCGAGAAGAATAACACTGAAGAGATCATGAACATTTTTCGCAACGGTTCCGGCCCGCACAGCTCTGCTGCGTGGACCTTTTTCGCTCATTGCCCTATTTTCCGCAAATATAATTATTTGTTTCGGAATTTACAAAAAATAG
>JBMNUW010000197.1:0-4544 GCA_050946475.1 Prevotella sp. | reverse complement strand
GTCGTGGCACGTTTGCATGCCAATGCTAAATTTATGAAACAACTGGAAAAAGCAAAGGATGAATTTGCCAAGCTCAATAAAGATGGTAAGGTGAAGAAGAGTACCTTTGTTCAAGATCATAAAAAGGCTGTCGCTCAGAAATCTGCGGCACAATAAAACCAATTACTACTAACTAACATTTGGAACAACTATGAAGATAAGAACAATTTGTTTGGCACTGTTGGCACTTTCTTGCAGCTATCAGGCCAAAGCCCAAGATGAAGAGACTAAGCTTGTGGTAAAGCCTTCAGGACGTATACTTCTCGATGGCGGTCTCTTTGATATGGAATATAACGACGAAAAGTTCAATGATGGTGTGGCTATTCCAGACATGCGTGTCGGTTTCAAGGCGACCTATGGAAAGTGGTCGGCTAAAGTGGATGTCAGTTATGCTTATGGAAGTGTAGGCATGAAGGATGTTTACATTAACTATCAATTGGGAAAGAAAGATATCATCAGAGGCGGTTATTTCGTACATCAGTATGGTCTTCAGAGCGCAACGAGTTCTTCTTTCAAAATTTCCATGGAGGAACCGCGTAGTAATCAGGCCTTCAACAACTCCCGACTGCTGGGTGTGTCGTATCAACACGCTGATGATAAATATGCCGTGACTGGTAGTGTATTTTCAGAAAACGATGCCATGAAGATGACGACAGATAAATTGGGCAATCAAGGAGTTGGTGTGATGGCACGTGTTCTTTGGAGACCTTATGCAAGTAAGGGCAGAATTTTCCACATAGGTATATCAGGCGCTTATGAGAGTCCGCGATACAATTCGGATTCGGCACTTAATCACAAGTCATATACCTTGAAAGCAACATGGCCTTCGCGTATCGCTAGCGTAACCTCACAACAGGCTACTGTTGATAATGCCAAAGCCATGTATAAGTTCACTCCTGAAATTACGGCGGCATATAACAGACTGGGAATTGAGGCGGAATACTACTATAATGCCATAACGCGTGATGGAAACAATCATGCTTTTCATGGAAGTGGTGGATATTGTGCTCTGCGAGGAATCCTTAAGGGTGAGGCCTACGATTATAACAAGTGGGACGGAGGCATAGATACTCCGGCACCCGGTGCTATGGAGTTAGTATTGGCTTATGATTATTCTGATCTTTCCGATTCAAAAGCCCAGGTATGGGGAGGTATTTCCAATGACTGGTCGGCTACGTTCAACTACTATATCAATAAATATATGATATGGCGTGTCAGAGCATCATACACCAAGGTGACTGATCGAGAAGGTTATGAGGACAATCATTGCTCTGTTCTCGAAACGCGTCTTCAGATAAAGTTCTGAAAACGACAAGACACCTTTTCAGGTACAAAGACTGGTTCGCTTATTTGCCGGTCTTTGTATCCTCGTTTGAGAAATCTCGTACATGGAACCATAAGTGCCTCGGCATTGAAGGATAATTGTAATAATCACCTAAATAATGATAATTAAAAAAAGAGATTCCCGGCCAAGGTGAAAATAATGGAGAAAGAACGAAAAGCATAAGGATATAAGACATATAATAAGAAACAACCATGAAGCAAAGATATCTTTTCACAATATTATTCCTGCAAGTATTACTACTTCCAGGAAGCTTGTTTGCACAAAAGCAACGTTCTCAACAATTTAAAGACAAATATGCCTTAAAAGAGGTTGTCGTGCTTAGTCGTCACAACATCAGGGCCCCATTGTCCACCAAAGGAAGCCTTCTAGAACAAGTCACTCCCCATCAGTGGACAGAATGGACTGCCGGAGCCAGTGAACTTACGATGCGTGGCGGAGCCCTTGAGAATCAATTCGGACTTTACTTCCGCAAATGGGTCGTGGATGCGGGACTTTTTAAGGAAAATGCACAGCCGACCTGTGACGAAGTGAACATTTATGCCAATTCCATGCAAAGATGTATAGCAACGGCACGTTATTTCACTACTGCGTTTCTGCCAGTAGCAGATGTACGTATAAACCATCGTTACACACCTAGTAAAATGGATCCTGTCTTCTTTCCGAGACTCACGAAGGTAAGTGCGAAATTTCGTGAAGAGGCCATGAAGGAAATCAGAGCTATGGGAGGAAAGAAGGGAATATCAGGTATCAATGAGGCATTGAAACCTGCATATGAGATCACTGCCAAGACTCTTGATTTGAAACAGTCGCCATCGTGTAAAGAAGGCAAGATATGTGCTTTCGACAACTACGATACACAAATTATTCTCAACCGTGGCGAGGAACCTCACATGAAGGGGTCATTGAAGGATGCCAATACTTGTTCCGATGCCTTCATATTGCAATATTATGAAGAGCCAGATGCCAAGAAGGCGGCTTTTGGTCATGAACTTTCCTTGAATGACTGGACGCAAATTGCGAGCATTAAGGATGTCTATGGTGATGTTCTCTTTGCGGCTCCAATTGTCGCAGTCAATGTCGCACATCCTTTGCTCGTATATATCTACGATGAACTAAACGCAGACAATAGAAAGTTCACATTCCTCTGCGGTCATGACTCTAACATTTGCAGCGTACTCAATGCCCTTGGTGTAGAAAACTACGAACTGCCTAATTCCATAGAAAAGAAGACTCCCATTGGTAGTAAGGTAGTCATTGAAAAATTCAAAGGTGCAGATGGAAAGATGTATTGCGACATTAATCTTACTTATCAATCGACTGATCAGTTGAGAAATTTATCGCAGCTTAGTTTACAGAATCCTCCTCAGATTTTCTCATTGAACTTCAAGGGCTTAAAACGAAATGCTGACGGACTCTTCCTTTTCAGTGATGTAAATGCATGTTTCAAAAAGGCTATTCGGGCATACGATAGCATAGAGGATGATGACAATCTGTAAGACAAACTCTGTCAGAACAGATTTTTGTACGTAAAAACCATCTATTGTTCCAGTCCATCACATTGATGAAGAAAGTTTCATCTTTGTGGTGGACTATATACATTTTAATCACTTCCTATAATAATACTACTTCGAAAAGTATTGTCGTAACGTTGGTTATTACTCGTGCACTTTACTTTGTTTCATACGTGACTATTGCAGGGCGTTTTGCAGCGCAATTTACAATATCAGGGAGTGATAAACTTTGTATTTAAGTCTTTTTTAGGGCTTTCTCAGTTCAGGTCTATTTAATTTATCGTATCTTTGCACTATAACTAAAGATTATAAAAATATATGAGATTATATATCCAGTCTACTATTTTGTCGGTGATACTATTCCTATCCTTCGTGTCTTGTAATTCACGCCATGCAACGCAAATGCTTAATGAAGCTGAGACTTACTTCGGCGAGTCTTTGTCGTCAGTGAATATTGAAGACGATTCAACGCTTTGGGTGGCAAGTGAATATGGGAATGTCTGGCGAAAGAAAGGCTTGAAGCTTGAAAAATTCAAGATAGCTTCAGAGCGGATCTATTTTTTCAAACGCATTGGAAAATATTACTGGGTTGGCGTACGCAACGGAGGTTTGCAACGCTGGCAGTATGACGGACATGAGTTTCGTCATCTTTCTTCGTATCCTATTGCAAACAAAGGGTTACAATATTCATGCTATGACATGCTGGTTATTAACGGGCACATAGTTTTTTCTACTTCTCAAGGTCTTTTTATCATCAAGGACGAGAAAGTCATTAAGATATATCCTCATTCATCAGGTGCGAAATTCAAAGATGTGCTTCCTTATGTTGTGAAGCAACTTGTTGTTCGTCAAGACGGACATCTGTTAGCAGCCTCTGAGAAAGGTCTGCTCGATATCAATCCCGTGAATTGGCATACAGAAAGACTTTTCCCTGGACAGAAAATAAATTATGTGGCCTGTGACGGAGAGCAAACAGATGTTGTCATGGACGGCGCATTGTGCACCATTAAGGGGCGAACTCAGAACATTCATAAACTGGACTTTTCGCCACTCTTTTTCTACAATGTTTCAGGCATCTATTATTTCTTTGATGAAATTAATGCATATGTCACAAATGACTTGAAACATTTTTCAATTATAAAACTTCGTCGTGCCATTCCCGATAAGGGATGTCATCTTATAGCGAAAAGTGCAACAAGTAATTTTGTGAATGTACTTACTAATGAAGCATTGTGGGAAATTCCTGTACATGCTACTTTCTTCAATTCCAATCGTTTACTTGTTGCTGCCTGCTCAGATGGTCGCAATCTTTATTTTTCTGATGATGGCAATAATATTTACATGAAAGAGAAAAATAAAGATCATGCAAATAGGATATTCGACTTTATCAATGAACCTACCATCACGAGTATCGCCTGGCAGGGGAATAAGTGCTTTTTCATCAATTCGGACCGTCAGGTTAAGATGGTGAAATTATCTAACAATCTGTGGCACAATTTGATATCGGCTAATACGCAATTGTTATACAGTTCGAAAGCTAAGATTACGGCTTTTACCTCTTTTCAACGTGCCGATTCGACTTGCTTGTTGTTGGGTGTTCAGGATGGTATGGTAAGATTGTGGCCTTCTACGAAGAAAGTTGATACTGT
>JBMNUW010000196.1:0-4605 GCA_050946475.1 Prevotella sp. | reverse complement strand
CATTATCTGCTCGGCTATGCGGCGCCGCCGGCGATACACCTCCACATTGTATTCATGATGCCACTCGGGAGTGTTGGTGTTGAAGGCCTCGGCGGCGGCGAGCTGTATGCCGCGGAAGGTGCCGTTGTCGATGTTGCTCTTGATTTTCAGAATCCACGAGATGAAGGTGGGATTGCTCACCGCCATTGCGACACGCCATCCCGGCATGTTGAAGCTCTTCGACATCGAATTGAACTCGATGCAGCAGTCCCTGGCGCCCTCCACCTGCATGATGCTCAGCGGATGGTCGTTGAGGATGAGCGAGTAGGGATTGTCGTTCACGATGACGATGTTGTGCTCCTTGGCGAACCGCACGAGGCGCTCATAGGTCTCCATGCGGGCATTGCCTCCCGTGGGCATGTTGGGGTAGTTGGTCCACATCAGTTTGACGTGGCTGAGGTCCATCCGTTCCAGTTCGTCGAAGTCGGGTTGCCATCCGTTGTCCTCGCGCAGATTATAGTAAGTGATTTTCGTTCCGAGGATTTTGTTCAGCGCCGTGTAGGTGGGATAGCCCGGGTCGGGAATGAGCACCTCGTCACCGACATTGCAGAAAGCCAGGGTGACATGCAGAATGCCTTCCTTGGAGCCGATGAGGGGCTGAATTTCGTTCTTCGGGTCGAAGTCCACATTGTACCACTTCTTGTAGAAATGAGCCATTGCCTCGCGCAGTTCGGGCACACCCACCGTGGGCTGATAGCCGTGGGCTGCGGGGTCGTTTGCCACCTGGCATAGTTTGTCGATGGTCTGTTTTGACGGTGGCATGTCGGGAGAGCCGATGGCGAGAGAAATAATGTCTTTTCCCTCGGCGTTGAGGCGTGCCACCTCCTTGAGCTTCCTGCTGAAGTAGTACTCTTGAATCGCGTTTACTCTGTCTGCTGGTTGTATCATGATGGTATGTTTTAGTGTCATTGTTGTTTGCTGTCGTTGGGCGGATTGGGCGGAATATCCCATTTCCTGTTTATCCGGCTTATCCGGCTATCTTCCTTTCTTGTCAGCTTTCCTTATATTCTCCCAGGATTTTGATATTGCTTACCAGGGGCGTGATGGCATCTATCGACTGCCGGTATCGGGTGAGGTTATGATAGGTAACATCTACGTAGAACAGATACTCCCACTCTCTGCCGATGATGGGGAGCGACTGTATTTTCGTGAGGTTGATGTCGTAGAAGCTGAGAATGGTGAGCACCTTTGAAAGCGAACCTTCCTCGTGTGAGAGCGAGAAGACCAGACTGGCCTTGTCGGCTTTTTCCAGTTCACGGATGAACGATGCTTTCTGAGGTTGACTGAGCACGAGGAAACGGGTGAAGTTGTGCTTGTTGTCGTGAATGTCTCTTTGGAGCACCTTCATGCCGTAGATTTCGGCGGCATAAGAAGAGCAGATGGCAGCCCAGCCGTGATTCTGATGACGGGAGATGTATTCGGCGCTTCCGGCGGTGTCCTCTGCCTCGACGGCCTTCATCTCAGGATGCTCGTTGAGAAACTTGCGGCACTGGGCCAGGGCCACGGGGTGTGAGTGGACCTCGTTGATGTCCTGCCAGTCGTCGTCGGGCAGACAGCAGATGGAATGTTCGATGTGCAACTTGTGCTCTCCTACGATAGTGGTGCCCGACTCGCGGAGCAGCTCATAGTTGTGGAGCAGTGATCCGGCGATGGTGTTCTCGATGGCCACGAGCGCCACCACGGTAGGGTCCTTTTTCATCTCCTTGAAGACATCTTCGAAGGTAGGGCAGCAGATTAGCTCTATCTGTTCATCTTTGAAGTACTGATGTGCGGCAATGTCGTGAAATGAGCCGCGCTCTCCCTGAATGGCTATTCTTTTCATTCTGTTATTGTTCGGGAGGCCGCAAACGAAAAATCCCACCTCATGATGAATGAAGCGGGATTATGATGCAAACCTCTGTTGGTTGTCTGTCTTTGTCCTAAGTTGAAATCTACACGCAACTTCCCGCTTCGCAATTCCTTGCAAAGTAAAAATAAAAATACAGATAAGATGCGTAAGACTTTGTCATGATTTTATTTTTGTTGTTTAAGCTCTCGTGAAGGCTTCTTGTGATCGTTTGCGGTCTTCAAGACTTCTTACACTTTGCTTTTACGCCTGCAAATTTATATGTTTTATTTGAAACGTACAAGCAATTTGAAAGATTTTTTAATCTTGATGTGACATTTTTTTTATTTTCCGCTTTTCGACGAGGCTTTTGAATCGTCTGGAGAGGAAACCCTGGCACGAAAAGGTGCCCGCATTGCCCCGTAAGGAATCTGCTCGGTGCCCTTTGCCTGGAAACTGCCGTTCACCTCGGAAGCTGCTTCCGGATTGATGGCCAGCAGCGCCTTTGCGTCCGCTTCTGCTCCATTCTTGTCGCCGAGTGCCAGACGCAGTCGCCCGCGCTCCCTGAGGGCATCGACGTTCTCGTTCTGAAGTCGGAGCACGTGCGAGAAACATTCCTCTGCCTCTTTCTCCCTGTGGAGCAGGGTGAGGCTGCGTGCCTTGAGCATCAGGGCTTCTGTGTGGTCGGCGTGTTGACCGAGAATGCGGTCGGCATCGTTGCCGGCTGTCGTGGCGTCGCCCATTTTCAGAAGTGTCTGACCTCTGAGCAGCAGGGCGGAAGTAAGCGGCTCGTCAGCTGCGTCGTCGTCTTGATTTGAGCCGGCCTGCCTGTCAGCTTTCCGTCGGTCTATGTCAGCGATGACTTGAGTGAGCAGGGCTACGGCATTGATAAGTTGACCTCCCTTTGCAAAGGCCTGTGCCTGGAGGATGTTTGCGCTTGTATTGTCGTCGTGGGGTGTTGCGCTTTGAAGGGTCATATTTTATGTTTCAGTTGTTTTTTTCTTGCTCGGGTTGTTTTTTTTATTCGTTTGTCTTGTTCAGTTGTTGGTAATGGACGTTGGGGATGGCATCGGCTCTTTCGAACTTTGGCCATTGTCCGCTTTCCACAACCCATTTCTTCCCCGGCTTGCGTTCGCACTGGAAGGAGTAGCGGGCGTTGATGTAGCCGTCGTTGCCGTCAGAAGCCAGCACATAGCAGTAGGCATGGCGCCGGTAGGCCACAATCTTGCTGCCTTTCTTCAATGCCGTTTCGGTCCATGTGGTCTGCGGAATGGCGGTGTGGAGAATCTTTGCCGTGGGATAGCGGCGCAGCAGGTCGCGTTCGCAGAGGCGGAGCATTCGCGTGGAGTCGGCATAGAACAGGTTGTGCGTGTAGAGCGGCATGTATTCCACGCCGTCGATTTCAACGAGGTCTTCTTCCTGGTCGGTGTCGAAGCCGAGAAATTCGCCTACGTTGCGGCCCGTCTTCTTCACGCCGGTCTTGGTCTTGTTCCAAATCTTGTTGAAGGTGTTGGGCAGATTTTTCTTCTCGTTCACTTCTGTCTGGGCCTGCAGGGGCATGACGAAAGCTGCGAGAAAAAGAGGTGCCAGAAAGTATTTCTTCATGTCGTTCATTTTCTTTTAGTTTAATGTTTTGGGTGCTATCTGGTTAATCAATGTGACCTTAAATAATAATATTAGTTTATGGCGGAGTGTCTCTTCTTGACCCTCCGTGAAAATCATTGTCAGCGCAAAGTTAGGTATTTATCAGTTTGATGCAGTCCTCCATTAGCTATTTTTAAACAAAACTACTCTAAAAATCACTAAGCGATGGCTTTCTTTCCTTGCTCTTGCGTAAATTTGCAGCGGACAGGCGATTTTACGCAATGACGGCTCGAAAAGTGGAACTGCGAGCATTGACGGCACCCGAAGAAGGATGCGGCGGCAATGCAGATGGTCTTCTTTAGGAACGACTGCCGGCATGGAGCCTGCCTCGGAAATTAAATTAGACAAGAAATGAAAAGCTCATACAGAATATTTATCATGGCAGGCGTGCTGCTGTCCACGGCCTTGTGCGCCACGGCTCAGGAAGACAGGACGACATCTGCTCGATTGCCCCAGGGTGGGGTGCCGGCCGGGACGCTGACAGAGGCGGGTGATTCGACGACCGACGAAACGATGGCCGGCGACGCTGCCACGGGCATGGAAAGTTGGGAAGGAGGACTCTACGACCTTTCTCCGCTGGCTTACGGCGGAATGGGCGGCTGGATGCCCTATGGACTCCACGAGGGACTGAATGTCAGCATGGACCTCTCTGTGACGGGCAGTTTCGGCAAGCATGCGCGGAGCGGAGCCGGATTCGGGCAGCGCCTTGCCGCCACTTATGTAAAGCCCTTCGGCAAGCACTGGTGGCTGACGGCAGGGGGCTACATTGACCACGTGTTCTGGGGCGGCGACAGTTATACTTCAGGAGGACTTTACGGCGAGCTGGGCTATCAGTTTGATTCTCATTGGGCCGCCTATGCCTACGGACAGAAGAACCTCGTGAACACCAACAACGGCATTGGTTACCGTTATGGCCGCTTCGGTCTCTATTCCGCAGGCTCTCCATCCGACTATTATAATATGAGCGACAAGTTAGGCGCCGGGATTCGATGGACGCCCAATCACAACATTTCCGTAGAGGTGTCTGTGGAGAAGGACTGGTATCCTCATTCCTCCTTCGGCACATATAGCCACCAATACGACTATCCGCTGCCGAA
>JBMNUW010000195.1:0-4639 GCA_050946475.1 Prevotella sp. | reverse complement strand
TTCAAGACAGAATATACCGATACTTTGATACGAATCCACAGCTCCATGTGCTGTTTATCTTTGATAAGTTTTTGACGATTCAGACGGAGCTGGCAAGTGCCACCTGGAAGGATGGATATGTGTATAAAGTGTTTGAAGGCAGTTGGTTCAGCACGAAGTACGCCATTGAGAACACTTGGAAAGATAAGAAGGTGGTGTTGCTCTTCAACACCTCGGAATTTTCCTATCCCGACCAGGAGACGAGTCAGGCAAACTTTCCGCTGCTCGATGTGCTGAGGGCAAATATGGTGTATAAGGATGAAGATTATGCCTCCTTCATGCAACAGCATAACCTGCCTCAAAGTGTAGCCACTTTCGTGAAAAAGCATATCGGCGAACTGATGACCAACAAGGTGAACGCCATCTTAGGCGACAGTTATCAATCAGACGATTTTACTGAGGACGTGGGCTACAGAGGCTTGATAACTTCCTATCTCGGAGAGAAGAAACTCCTCGACTGGGATGGCATCATTATCCGTCTGATTATTCTTGGCGGAGGAGACGAGAAAAAACGCAATGAATTTTTCAGCCGTATTGCGAAAGTACCCGATGTGGAGAACAGACTCAGCAAGAAACTCATGTCTATCTTCGGACAGACCTTCGAGGTAAACGACGAACTGAAAGTGAGAAAAGTCGCGGAGAGCCTGAAGTATAACGCCATAACCCAACTCTTTGACGCAATACCTGCCGACGACTACAAGTCGCTGAAGGTGACCAACAGCATTGCGCTGGAGCAAATGAACAAAATCTATTCGGGTGCCGTGCATGACAGGAATCTCTCGGAGAAGTTCACAGATGCCATGAAAGTCCTTGCCAAAGGCATCAAGGAAGAGGAAATCATCAAGTGCTATGGGGTACATGCCACCTATCTTGTGATGACCGACGCGCTCTGTTGGCCCATCCTGAAAGAAATGATAGAGAAAGACTTACTCGCCGACCCGGACAACGTGACGAAACAGATGAGGGAGCTGAGTCTGAAGATGTCCGCCACAGACGAGATACAGAAATGTATTCGCCTCGTGGAGCAGATGTCGCTCTACTATGCCAAGGTGAAGAGCATTGAGACCGTGAAGCTCAACACGCTGGATGAATATGCGGAACGCTATACCTCAGATTTCTATTTGGTGGATATGCTGTACCGGCGCTGCCTGGAAGCCTATCATGAGGTGAACAGCATGGAGGGATGTCCTATTCTCGAAACAGCGGAAACAGCAAAGGCACATTTGGACCAGGACTATGCCAAGTTCACGAATGTGCTGAACTTGGAATGGATGGCATGTGTGAAAGAAAACGGACTGAATTTCGACCACTTGAATCTGCCCAAGCAAGAGGACTTCTTCCAAAATGAGAATGACACAAGCGTCAAGCAGTGCGTTATCATCTGCGACGCGCTGAGATATGAAGTGGCAGCCGAACTGATGCAGGAACTTGCCAAAAAGAAACACGTGGCAGAGCTGTCCGCCATGCGCGCCATGCTGCCCACGGAGACGAAATTCTGTAAGCCTGCCCTCCTACCCCACCATGAACTGACTTTGAACGGAGTGGACATGCTGGTGGACGGTAAGTTGCTGACTACGGCAGAGGACCGGACAGAGCATGTGAACCACTATCGGGAGAAAGCTGTCTGCGTGAATTTCGACTATGTGATGAACGGGCATACAAAAGAGATGCGTGAACTGTTCAAGCAACATGACCTTGTATATATCTTCCATAATGCCATTGATGAGGCGGGACACTCACAAAGTCCTTTCGAAGTGATAAATGCTTGCAGAACAGCCATTGAGCAATTAGCAGTGTTGATTCCCCGAATTCATGCCTCGTGGAATGTGAACAATATTCTGGTTACGTCAGACCATGGCTTTATCTATAATGACATGCAGTTCGAGGAGAAAGACAAGCACAGCATTACGGAAGAGGCAATGGAAAAGAAGACCCGTTACTATCTCACCACAAGCAACGCACCGGTGGATGGAATCGTAAAGTTCCCCTTGAGCAAGGTGTCCGGCATAAAAGACACCGTGGGTATCTATGTGGCTGTTCCCGAAGGCACAAACCGCATGGCAGCCTCCGGCGGATATAATTTTGCCCATGGTGGAGCTACATTACAGGAAATGATTATCCCCTTTATCCATAGCACATTGAAGAAAAAGGAAGTAAAAACAAAGGTGGACGTGGCTCTCCTGAATCACAACCTTACGATGGTTTCCAGTATGCTGCGCCTTCAGATTATCCAGTCGGAGGCTGTCTCCATGAACGTGAAGGAGCGCCGGATAAGATGTTGCGTGTATGACGGTGACCAGCCTGTGACACAAGAGAAAATGCTCACATTGAACAGTCCCGACGCGGAGAACATCAACAACAGACTGTTCAGCGTGACGCTGACATTGAATAAGCCCGTCAGTTCCAGTCTGTTGCAACTGAGAATTTATGATGTAGATGACTCGCTGAATCCGATACTGAAGGAAACGGTGAAGAACAGCACCCTAATAGAACAAGACTTTTAAAAAATCGAGACGATGACACTGCAAGAAAAGATATTGAATTCATTCATGGGCAAGGTGGTCCGCAAGGACTTGGCTTTCCTGGTGAAGGGCGGACTGCCTGTGCCTACCTATGTACTGGAATACTTGCTGGGACAATATTGTGCCAGTGACGATGAAGAGCAAATTAAGTATGGCTTGGAGAAAGTGAAGAGTGTCATACAGAACAACTATGTACACCGCGCCGAAGCCGAGACTGTGAAGGGTATCATCAGGGAGAACGGCAAGCATCGCATCATTGACAAGGTGACGGTGGTGCTGAATGAGAAAGCCGATGAGTATCAAGCCTCCTTTGCCAACCTTGGACTGACGGGTGTCCCTATCGGTACGGAATATGTGACGAGAAATCCCAAACTGCTCTCCGGCAACGGCGTGTGGTGCATTGTCACCGTGGGCTATAATCATGGTGAGGACTTGAAAGTGAGATGGGAAATACAGACGCTCAAGCCTATTCAAATCTCCAATGCCAACAAGGATGAATTCATTGAGCAACGCAAGAACTTCACTACAGATGAATGGCTCGACTTGATGATGCACACCATCGGACTGAACCCCGACGTGATGAACAGACGGGAGAAATTCATCACGCTTGCCCGTCTGCTGCCCCATGTGGAGAACAACTTTAACTTCATGGAACTGGGTCCCAAGGGAACCGGCAAGAGCCATGTGTTTCAGGAACTTTCCCCCTATGGCGTGTTGGTGAGCGGCGGCGATGTGACGTCGGCAAGACTGTTCGTGAAGATGAGCGGTCAGAAAGAGATACTGGGTCTTGTGGGCTACTGGGATGTCGTGGCGTGGGATGAGTTTGAGCAACAGAAAGGCCGCAGCGTGGACGCCGTACTCATTGACACCATGCAGAACTATCTGGCAAACAAGAGCTTCAACCGTGGCAAGGCAACCCATGAGGCGACGGCATCGATGGTATTCGTGGGCAACACCAAGCACACCGTGCCCTTCATGTTGAAGAACAGCCACTTGTTCGAGAGCATCCCCACCTCGTTCATCAAGGGCGCTTTTCTTGACCGAATACATCTCTACAATCCGGGTTGGGAAATAAAGATGTTGAAAAAGAACAGCTTCTCAAAAGGCTACGGACTGATTACCGACTATATTGCCGTGGTGCTGCATGAGATGCGCAATACCGACTGGACCAATAAGCTCGACAAGTATGCTAAGTTCGACGGTTCCCTTTCTGAACGTGACCACCTCGCCATCCGCAAGACTTTCTCCGGCATGATGAAACTGCTTTACCCCGACGGCAATATTACCGACGAGGAAGCCTATGAGCTGGTGGACTTCGCCGCGGAGGGCAGGAAACGCGTGAAAGACCAACTCTACCGCATCGACGAGACGTTCTGTGCCGAGCCCGCTAAATTCCAGTATGTCAATCTGAACAACAACGAGACCGTGAAGGTGACGACACTGGAGGAGGTTGAAAACGGCATTGATTTGGAAGCCGCACTGTTTGGAAACGCAGAGGAGGCAACGGCATCACCGCAAGAGCAACACGACGAGACCAATCCGACAGCAGATGATACAACGGACAGGAACGACAGTCATGAAGAGAGCCGCCCCCACCGTCCCCGTATTCCTATACTCAAGGAGTGCATGAAGACTATCCGCATGAACCAGAAAGGCGTGACCTACAAGAGTCTATTCGGAGACTACATGCGCACTGCCCACTCCATTACAGTGGTGGACCCCTATGTCCGTGCCCCCTTCCAGATTGACAACTTCATAGAACTGATACAGACCATCCGTGAAGTGAGTGCCGACCCTGAGAACTTAAAAATCCATCTGAGTACGCAGAACGAGAAGGAAAAGATTCCCGACATGATAGATGCCTTTGAGGGACTGCAGAGCGAGCTCCAGGCAGTTGGCATAGAATTCACCTGGGACTTCAATGCCGACCATGACCGCTGGATACTTCTTGACAATGGCTGGAAAATCCTACTCAGCCGTGGTCTCGACATCTACGAGAAGTTCGACCGCTTCTCCTTGGCAAACATCAGCCAAAGCGAGAGACGATGCAGAGAATTTACAGTAAGTTTCACGAAAGA
>JBMNUW010000194.1:0-4719 GCA_050946475.1 Prevotella sp. | reverse complement strand
TATTAACATAGATTCTATTACTACGAATTAATATTCCGTGAGATTCAAGTTTGATATTTAACAAGACCTGCATTCTTACATTTGGCAGAGACCAGTTTTAATTGAACATAAGTCTCTCCTTGACATTTAACAGAGGTCCATCCGATTATTAAGCAAAGGCTAATATCTTGATAATATGCGTTAAAATATCATTTAGGAGACAAGGCGACAAAGAATTTTTGTAACTTTGCAACCTAAATATATTTGATAATGAAAAGGAAACAGATCCTACTCATCATAGTTTTATTACTGTGTACACTGACTCCAGTTCACGCTGTGCTCAAGGAAAAAAACCTTGACAAGACACTTTCCATTCTCCGCACGGAACTCATAACCAGCCATGACGACCTGGAAAGGCAGTCTGGTTTTATGATAGAACAACAACAACGGGTACGTGTAGAGCTAATGAGCGTGCTCAGTAAAAGTCAGCAAAATGCACTGATGCTCTATTCGCAACGCAGCGGCAACTTCTTTGACCTTGCCTACGCCTGTCATCAAGCCATTGAACAGTATAAAGACTTCAGACTCAATTCAGCTCCGTTCCGCAACTACATCAACGAGGCTAATATAGAAGTAAACCGCTACGACAGCCTTATCAATGACCTCAGTTCCATGTATGTAGATGCGCTTTCCCCCAGGGCTAAGATAGACCGTAACGTCTGTCTAACACTGGCCATCAACATTCGTCGTACCCTCAGTGAAAACCGACAGCAGATGCAACAATTCGTGCATGTCTACGATAATGTAGACAAGCGACTGCGTGCCATCAACGACTATGCCAACAGCCGCTATGCCGAAATTCAAAGCTCCATCTTCAGCAATAGTGGGGAAACCTACCTTCAAACCCTGTCACATCTTGGTTTCAATATCCACAAGGTAGAAGAGACCATGGGGCAGAAATACAAGCACGACCCTAAGACCAAATCCGACTGGGACGGCAGTATCATCCTCTCGCTGCTCATTGGCATGCTGATACTGACTATCATTGTAGGACTGATTAACTACATCATCGTAGGGCGCATTTTCTACTGGCTCATCCGGCACAACAAGCTCGATTTCATCTTCGAATGGTTCATGAAAAAGAAGGACGGAAGGTCGGCAAAGGATGCCTACACCGTCAAGCGTCCCTTCATCATCATGGCTACCACGGTGGTATCTCTGGCCATCATTCTCGGTGTGTCGCGAATATGGCTCGATCAGAACTTCTTTGTCATGGCCAGCGGATTGCTCGTAGAGTTTGTATGGCTGCTGGGTGTCATCTTGCTCAGCCTTCTCATCCGTCTCAATGGCGACCAGATTCGCAGCGGTTTCAACATTTACCTGCCCCTGATCACGATAGGTTTCGTGGTTATCACGTTCCGCATCGTCCTCATACCTAACAGTATCGTCACACTCTTCTTCCCTCCCGTCCTGCTGGTTTGCGCCATCTGGCAATGGTTCATCGCCGAAAAGCACCGCAAGAACCTGCCAAAAAGTGACATGTTCTATTCCTACATGTCGCTCGTGATTTTCGCTATCAGCGTGGTGGCATCCTGGATTGGTTATGTGCTGTTTTCGGTGCAGTTGCTCATCTGGTGGATCATGCAGCTCACCTGTATTCTCACCATCACCTGTTTCTCCTCCATGCTCAAGAGTTTCGGGTCGGAAGAAAACCACAACCTATTCAGCAAGGAAACTAATATCGGCAAAGCATGGTTTTTCCGGATGCTCTACTACATGGTGCTTCCCATCATGGGAATACTCTCCGTACTAGTATCCATCTATTGGGCTGCCGATGTATTCAACCTTAGCGATACACTTTGGCGCTTCTTCAACATGCGTCTCATCGACACCAAGAACCTCACACTAAGCGTCACGAGAGTAGTCTGGGTTGCATCACTTTACTTTGTCTTCAATTACATCTACCACACTACTATCGATATATTGAAGCTCCATTTCTGGACCCGCGAGCAGGAACAGGCTGAGAAAGACAAGCGCAAACCCGACCAGAAGATGGCACTGCGACGCCTCGCCATGTGGAAGAATGTCATTCAGGTGTTCATCTGGGGAGCATGGGTGCTCATAGCCATGGGCATCTTCAACATCAACAACTCCTGGATTGTGGCCATCTCCGCCGGTCTCTCCACCGGTATCGGATTCGCCATGAAGGATATCCTCGAAAATATTTACTATGGCATCTCCCTTATGGCAGGCCGCATTAAGGTGGGCGACTATATCTCCATCGACGGCACTCGCGGCACGGTGAAGAGTATCTCGTATGTATCAACCACCCTTGAGGCACTCGACGGTTCCATCGTGACCTTCCAAAACTCCCAGCTCTTCAGTAAGAACTACAAGAACCTCACCAAGAACCACGGCAACGAGTTGGCCATCATTCCCGTGGGAGTGGCCTATGGCTCAAACGTGAAACGCGTGAAGGACATCATTGAGCAGGCTGTAAAGAAAATTGAACGCCACAATTATATCAAATTCATTCAGACCGTCTTCGTGGGCTTCGGTGATAATTCCATCGATTTCAAAATTCTGGCTTGGGTCGATTCGCGCAAACAAATCTACGCCGACAGCGACATCATGGAGGCTGTCTACGATGCCTTGAACGCAAACAACATCGAGATACCTTATCCACAGCGTGACCTGCATATCGTGAGCGATGCTACCCGAGAGGTGAAGCATACGCAATCGATTGAAGAGGCTTATAAAGAAATAGAAAAGGAAAATGGCAACAAACCTAAATAATAAACTGTCGCAAAACGACGACACACGACCCGTGTTCATAGCAGGGCCCTGTGTCATCGAATCGGCAGAACTACTTGACATTGTAGCAGCCCGATTGGTGGACATCAATCGCAAGTTACACACTGACATCATCTTCAAGGCTTCATTTGACAAGGCCAATCGGACTTCGCTCCACTCATTTCGCGGGCCTGGCATTGACAAAGGACTTCAAATGTTAGCTGACGTGAAGGCTAAATACGGATTGCGCATTACCACCGACATCCATGAGGCATGGCAGGCCGATGCTGCAGGAGCAGTGTGCGACGTGCTGCAGATTCCCGCCTTCCTTTGTCGTCAGACAGACCTGCTGGTGAGCGCCGCCAAAACGGGACGAATCGTCAACATCAAAAAAGCCCAGTTCCTCAGCGGGCGCGATATGCGCTATCCCCTGGAGAAGGCAAGGGAGAGCGGCGCCAAAGATGTGTGGCTCACCGAGCGAGGCAACTGCTTCGGTTATAACAATCTTGTGGTGGACTTCCGCAACATCGCCGATATGCGTGAGCTTGTTTCCACCGTTATCATGGACTGCACTCACAGTGTGCAGCGACCTTCGGCAGGAGAAGGCAAGACTGTTGGCGACCGCAAATTCGTACCCGCAATGGCCCATGCCGCCAAGGCTTTCGGAGCAACGGGCTTCTTTTTCGAAGTACATCCTGACCCTGACAAAGGACTCTCTGACGCCGCCAATATGTTGGAGCTCGACAAACTGGAGGGGCTCGTGGCTTCGCTAATTTGAGTCTCACCTCACCCTCTCTTCGCACTCATCTTTATAAATACACCACATCATTAACCATTCATCATAAAACTCATCGACAACAACCATCTATGACCAAACAAACTCCCGAGGAACGCCTCGCCCTCTCACTCAAATATGCCGAACAATGCATCAATGACGAAGCCAACGCCGTGAAAGGTCTTATTCCGCAATTAGACGAAAACTTTGAAAAAGCCGTGGAAATGATGTTCCACTGTCACGGCAAAATCATCGTTACCGGAGTGGGAAAGAGCGGAAACATAGGCGCAAAGATAGCCGCCACCCTCTCTTCGACCGGCACGCCTGCTTTCTTCATCAATCCCCTGGACGCCTACCACGGCGACTTGGGCACCATGACCTCCGATGACGTAGTGCTGGCACTGAGCAACTCGGGACAGACCGACGAACTACTCCGATTTATCCCCATTCTGCTCCACATGCACGTACCCATCATCGCCATGACGCGCAATCCCAAATCCCTGTTGGCCAAATACAGTAACGTGCATATTCAGGTGAGCGTGGATCATGAGGCTTGCCCGCTCAATCTGGCACCCACCTCTTCGACCACTGCCGCCCTGGTCATGGGCGACGCGCTCGCAGTGGCCCTCATGCAAGTACGCGACTTCAAGCCTCGTGACTTTGCGCAGTTCCATCCAGGCGGCGAACTCGGACGTAAACTCCTCACCACTGCCGAAGATGTAATGCGACGTGACGACCTGCCCATCATTCCGGAAGACATGCATCTTGGCGAGGCCATTATTCATGTGTCCAAAGGAAAGCTCGGAATGGGCGTAAGCCTCGACAGCGACGGACGGGTCATCGGACTGATTACCGACGGTGACATCCGAAGGGCTATGGAGCGCTGGCAAGCTCAATTCTTCGACCATACTGTAGCGGACATTATGACACGCACTCCGAAAATCGTAACCGCGAATACCAAAGTAAATGAGGTACAGCGCATCATGCACCGCTATAAAATTCACTCCGTACTCGTGTGCGATAAAGACCGGAAACTTCTCGGTATCGTGGATAGCTATGCTGCTTCCCTCATCAATCAGTAAGCTGACATTGCTTCAACACCAGCGAAAAAGATACAAGACCGGAACTATGCAAATAAAAATCGTTCCGGCCTTGTATGATTAACCACTAAG
>JBMNUW010000193.1:0-4765 GCA_050946475.1 Prevotella sp. | reverse complement strand
CATATATTAATATTAAAACTAACATTGCTACTTGTTCTGAGGCACTTTTGCCAGAATCTTCCTGGTTTTGACAGTCAGTTTCCTTATATTTGACGTAGTTGCCCCGCAAATCACCCATTGTCCTGTAATTTTTATTGAGAAAAATTTTCCTTCTAGTGGACTTGCCTCGCAGAAATAAATGGATGCCCAAGTAAATACTTGCATAGAAAAGATATGTTTTTAGATTCCTGGTATCTTAAAATCTATAGAGAGCACTCTTTCTTTTTTCTCTGACGGGAATATTCTCACAAATATAAAAGAACAAAATACGATACCAGTCACACGAAAAATCAACTGTCAACTTCCTAAAAAGAAACACATATCCAACTTTCAGAACAGAACGGCAAACTCAATGTTACTAAAGGGAAATATTTTCCAATCTCCTCTTATTTATTATTCGCAAATTATATGTAAATTTGCAATTATAATTTTCTCCTTAAATTAAATTTCAGACAAACTTCTATGGCACAATATGACATTAAGACTTTGCAACAGCGTCTGCTGAGAATCCTACTGGCCTTTGACAAGGTTTGTCACGACCACGGACTGCGTTATTGTATTTGCGGCGGTACGCTGTTGGGAGCCGTACGACACAAGGGCTTCATCCCATGGGACGATGATTTGGATGTCTCCATGCCGAGACCCGACTACGAACAGCTCATTGCCCACTGTCAGGAATGGATTCCAGCACCATTCCAATTCGTCTGTGCAGAAAACGATCCGCTCTATCCCTTGCCTTTCGGTAAAGTACAGGACACTTCCACCACGCTTGTGGAGCGCCGTCACCTTTACTATTTAGGTGGGTGCTACATTGACGTGTTCCCCTTCGACGCCTATCCCGACAACTGGCTGAAGCGCCGGTGGCAGCGCATCCAGTACGTCTACTTGAAAGACTGCCTCTATCTGGTACACCGCGACCCCTACAAGCACGGACACGGTCCGTCTTCTTGGCTGCCCCTGTTGGTGCGGAAGTTCTACACCATGGGCAATATCCAGCGACGGATACGCCGGGTTATCACTCGCTACGATTACAAGACGGCAAGACTGGCCTGCAGTTACACCGACGGATGGAGCAAGATTCTGCCCAAGACCATCACCGATGACTACGGTCCTTATGAGTTTGAAGGACATACCGTTCAGGGCATCCGCAACTATGACGCATATCTGAAATGTATGTACGGCGACTACATGAAAATACCACCTGTGGAAAAGCGCGTCCAGCATAATTTCCATTATCTGGACCTGGAACACGGCTTTAAGGAAAATAAAATACCAAAATAAAGGTCTTGAAGAATTGCTAGGAATCTATGTAGCCACCAGCAAAATATAAATATAGCCCCAGCCAATAAATAATGTAAATTTGCATTCATGGAACAAAAACGCATCCTCATAGGGTTCGATGCCAAGCGCATTGTAGCTAACGCCAGCGGACTGGGCAGCTATGGTCGCAATCTCATCAACGACCTGGCACAGGCCGGAGGTCCTTACCGTTACAGGCTCTATGCTCCCGACAGCGGACGCGACGACCTGCGGAATCAAGTGAAATCTGCCGACTGTATTGATTTTCGATATTCGGACAGCCACTGTCGGCTGGGCAAGGACTTATGGCGTAGACACGGCATCGTGAAAGACCTCCAACGCGACGGTGTGAGCATCTTTCACGGTCTGTCCGGGGAATTGCCACGAGGACTGCACAAAGCTGGAGTCCGCTCCCTGCTTACCATCCACGACCTTATCTTTCTGCGTCATCCTGAATACTATAAACCTGTCGACGTATGGCTTTACAAACGGAAGTTCTATCAGTCGCTTCGCGAAGCTGATCGCGTCGTGGCCATATCGGAATGTACCAAGCGTGACATTCTTTATTACAGTGATTATCCCGAAGACCACATCGACGTCATCTATCAGAGTTGCAGTCCCCGTTTCCACGACGTGCCCGCCGAAGACCAACTGCAGGATGTAGTCCGTCGCTATGCCTTGCCATCCCGTTTCGTCCTCAATGTGGGAACCATCGAGAAGCGCAAGAATGTGGCGTTGGCAGTGCGAGCGCTGGCAGAAGTGCCCGACGACGTACATCTTGTCATCGTGGGACGTTCCACACCCTATGTGAAAGAAGTAGCTCAGGCAGCACAAGAAGCGAGAGTAACGGAGAGAATTCATCTGCTGCACGGCGTTCCCAACGACGATCTCTCCGCCATTTACCGCTTGGCAACCTGTTTCGTCTATCCCTCTCGCTACGAGGGCTTCGGCATCCCTATCATTGAGGCCATTCAGAGCGGACTGCCTGTTGTAGCTGCCACCGGTTCCTGTCTCGAGGAAGCAGGGGGACCCGACAGCCTCTATGTACATCCCGACGACATCCGTGGCATGGCCAACGCCCTGCGTCAACTTCTCAGTGAGGACACAGCAGAACGGGTTGGCCGTGCCCGGCAATACGTCAGAAAGTTCGAGAACAACAATGTCGCCCGGCAAATAATCAGCGAGTATCAATTATTAATGCATAATGCATAATTCATAATGCATAATTCATAATTGGCTGCGCATTCTTCGTAGGTCATATCGTGTGGCAGGGTTGTGAACTGCGTGGAGTGCTTTGGGGATTCTCGGAGCTCCGTTTTTCCTGGGTCCGCCGGATTTTCCGGAATATCCGGTATCACATGCCCTCTGCTAAAAGTTCACGCCGACATTGATATTCAGTGTTCCCGTATGGGTATCATCGAAGTCGGAGCGGCCCACATTAGCCAGTCCGATGTCATAGCTCACTCCCAAATACAGCATCTGGAAGCCGAAGCCGCAGCCGAGGCGCAGACCGCCGTCGAAGCGTTTGAAACTACTGTCATAGTCACTGTCAAAACTCGAATACGCCTCACGATTACCGTAGTCCTTAATCTTACCACTCACTCCACAAGCGAGATATCCGCCCATGAAAGGCTCAATGGTGAAGTCGGGTGCCACACTGTACTTATATTTCAGCAGGAGGGGTACTTCAAGATAGTTCAGCCCGTAGGTGAACTTGCTGCCGTCGTGATAGCCTTTTCCTCCCTTTTCGGTATAGTAAAGTCCCGTCTCAAAGTAAAGCGGTGCACGATCGGTGAGCTGAGTTCCTACCACGAAGCCTACATTAAGTCCCGTCTTGGCATTTCCGCCGTCCAGGTCGTCAGCGTCTGAGTTCACCGTTGCCACGCCGAGTCCTACGCGGAAACCATAGTAGGTACGCCCCAGTCCATAATCATGATAGTGGTCATAGTTGTTCCGGTGATTGTAGTAAGAGGCACGTTTTGAAGGCGGAATAGGTCGTCCGTCGGGGTAATACTGTGCGCTGGCTGCCGTGACCGTCATCAACAGAACCAGCATTAACAATGTTTTCTTCATAATCCTATTGGCTTTATTCCTTGTGTTATGTTGTCAAGGACACTTCACCTTGACTTTCTTGTTGTTGCTGCAAAATTAGTTTTCTATCCCTTTAAACGATTTGGATTTCTCCTATTTGTTCCGGGAAAATCCCTATTGTCAACATTCTATGACGTTCTCGCCGGTCTTAATTCGTGTCACGCGAACGAGTGACACTTGCCGCAACAAGGCTCTCTTGAATTAACATTATTTATTCATTCTCCATCGCCCATACGTATATCTTTTGTTTAACTTTGCAAAAGACACACTCTAATTCATCTATCTAATTATCTATGAGAAGTATGAAAATCCTCGCAGCATCGTTTCTGCTGATGTTGCCCCTTTGTCTTTCCGCCCAGGAATGTCGGAAGGAAATGTATGCCGACCCTAACCTCACCGCCAGCAACTATGTGGCCTATCCTGGTCCCAAGCGCAGTCTGACCCCGACACCGAAAGGTTACGAGCCGTTCTATCTGAGTCACTACGGACGCCATGGCTCACGCTATCTCATCGGAACGCGCGATTACGACACTCCTTACCGTATGCTTTTGCGTGCCGACTCTCTCGGCAAGCTCACTGCCACGGGACACGAAGTACTGCGTAAGGTAGCACTCATCCGTCAGGAAGCTATGGGACGCGACGGGGAACTCACGCTTCGGGGAGCACAGCAGCACAAAGCCATTGCCAAGCGCATGATGGAGCGTTTTCCCGAGATATTCGCCGGAAACGTTGTCGTCGATGCCAAGTCCACGGTCGTCATCCGCTGCATCCTCTCCATGGAGAACGCCTTGCAGCAATTGCTCGTAATGAATCCGAAACTGCAAATCCGTCACGATGCCTCCTATCATGACATGTACTACATGAACCAGGACGACAAGAAACTCGAAGCCCTCAAACGCGACAGCAGCGCCATGGCTGCCTACCGGGCCTTCTCCAAGCGTCATGAGAATTACGAAGGCGTGATGCGTAAGCTCTTCAATGACGAGAGTTACTGGCAGAACGACATCAATGCACTAAAGCTCAACGATGCTCTCTTCCACCTTGCCTCCAATGTACAGAGCACTGAACTGCGTCACCAGTTGTCCCTCTACGACATCTTCACCAAGGAAGAACTTTATGACGACTGGCTCCGTAGCAACGCCTGGTGGTATATTTCCTACGGACCCTCTCCCCTCAACGGAGCCACTCAACCTTATAGTCAGCGCAACCTGTTGCGCAAGATTATCTCCGAGGCCGACAGTTGTCTGGTTCTCGCCCATCCTGGAGCCACTCTGCGTTACGGTCACGACACTATGGTCATGCCGTTGACCTGTCTCTTGGGAATCAACGGCTACGA
>JBMNUW010000192.1:0-4801 GCA_050946475.1 Prevotella sp. | reverse complement strand
CGATAGACTCTGTAGGACGGGTCATAAACCAGTGGCTGCAGTTTGTCAAGGTCTACCTTTCCGTTTTCGTCAAGAATACTCTCATCGGCGAGGACATTCACCACACGCGCCTTCACTTGAACGTCACGACCTAATGGCGTTATTGCTGTCACTTCGCACTCCAATGTGAGCGGAAACTCTTCAATAACAGGGGCGTCCACATGCTCAGACTTAACGGTGTGCATACCTGCTTTGTCAATCTTATCAGGCACCTTATGACCGGAAACCAGTCCGAAATAGTCAGCCTCTTTCACATGATTTTTGTCGGCAAAGCTCACGGTGAAAGCCTTCTTCACGTTCAGATTCTCAGTCGTCTTATGCGGAGAGAGGTTCAGCTCTATCTCGTGGAAAGAAATTTGACCGCCCCATGCGGCATTCATGGCATTGGGATTTCCGTTCTCGTCATACGTTGCAATGATGAGCACCGGCTGCGGTGCAAACACAATCTTGTCGCCTAAATTCTTTTTCATCGTCTTATTTTTATTTTGAAGTTGATATTTTATCTACGAACTAAAGCCTGCATCATCTCATAGACCTCATCGTTGCTCAGTTCCGTCCTGCACGGAATGTCATCCACCTGCTGTCGGGTGAATTTGCCGTCATAATACATTTCCACGCCCATCTTGGCGAAGGCTTCCAACAACTTGGAGCATGACTCATCCACCGGTCCATCCCATCCAAAGACATCATGGAAATATTTCTTGATGTCTACCTCATGATGACGGGCCATTATTTGTAGGAAACGCGGGAAAATGGAAGTGAGACTCCTGCGATAGGTACTGCCGAAGAGTTTTTCGGGCAGGAACTCAATTTCATAGATGTCATAGGCATAAAACTTCTCCTTGCCAATACCTAAACGGGAAGAGGTGGAAAGAGAAGCCCCTAACATGATGATGCCACGTGCATCGAGGTCGTCAGGATGGTCGGCAAGTCTCTTGACAGCCTTCACTACATTCTTGATATAGCTGACACCCGCATCATAGGACATCACATTGCGGTCGCCCAATATGCAGGCTGTGAGCTGTACTAAGGTGACCAATCCTGTATAGATGGTCATTTCATGGCTCAGTGTCAGCGAATATTTCGGACTGAGTATAGCATAGTCGGCTCCGATGCCGTATGCCGTTCCAAAGTCACCATTACGAGAGTCAATGGACACGGCACCGAGTCCGTTCTCTGAACCACTCGATGGATAGGTGGGCACCAGAGCCAGTCTCAGCCGTTGCTGCCCGTTGGGATTCTTGCCTTTCACATAGTCCCAGAGGTCAGCCTCATGATAGAAACCAAAGGCGATGAGCTTGGCACTGTCCATCACGCTGGCACCACCGGCACCCACAATCATGGTAACATTGTTGTCGCGTGCCACTTGAATGCCTTTCTGAATCTTCTCAAACTCACGTGAGGAGCCACCATACTCAACAAAGTCGGTCCCTGCCTCTTTGAAAGCTTGGACTGCATCGTCATAAAATCCATTACGCTTAACGGAACCGCCACCATAGACCAACATAACTTTATAGCCTTTGGTGATTTCGGCAAGTGTCTGCCGCAGATCGTTGCGGAAAAGCAGCTCTGTACCGCTGCGAAATACAAAATCTTTCATTTATTGGTTGAATATAAATAATTTATTGTAAATTTGTAGTGTCAAGAGAATTTAACCGTTTCTCTATAACTTGCGATTGCAAAGGTAAGTAGAAAGAACCTATATGCATTTATCCTAAATTCGGTAGCTCTTATGATTTTTACGCTTCTTGTTTTACCGTCAAGGGAAACTACATTGATTACAATTATTTTTACTCAGAACGGTCTGACATGAAACCGTAAAATTGTAAGAATCATCCGTAAAAGGTGTAACAACACGTTTGGATAGATTACGTAATTTTGCAGTGTCAGATATAAAAGGAATGAGGTATGACTGGACTAAAACATTTACTGTTAATGGTTCTCGCCCTGCTGACGATCAATGGTGCCTATGCGCAAGAACTGATCAGTATTTCCGGAACCGTCTATGACATGTCCAATGGCAGGAAAGTGAGAGCTGTGACTGTCTCCACGGAGACAGGAAGTGCCTCGACTGTGACTAACGAGGATGGCGATTTCCTTATTAAAGTGCCGGACAATACTCGCGCCTTGGTTTTCTCCTCTTTAGGATATAAGAAAAAGCGACAGCCCGTCTCTTCAAGGGAGAAGATGAAAGTCAGACTGGAGCCAGATGCCATATCTTTGTCAGAGATTGTGGTAGAATCACCTGAAAATATACTCAGGACTGCCATTCAAAAGGTACCTTTCAACTATCCCCGGCAAAATGAGCGACTGCGTACCTTCTATCGTGAGACTACGCAGAAAGGACGTCGCTTCATTTATGTGGCTGAAGCCATAGAGAATGTTTATAAAACCTCCTATGCCAAGGGCATAGACAAGGACGAGGCGGAAATTATCAAGGGGCGCAGGCTTGTGAGTACACGTCAAGCTGATACTCTAGGTGCAAAGATACAGGGAGGTCCGACCTTACCTGTCCTTATGGATGTGGCAAAGAATCGTTACTTCATCCTCTCAGAAGAAGAAATGCCGCTATACCAGTATAGCATGGAAATGCCCAGTGAGATTGCAGGCAGGTCGCAGATTGTTATCAGCTTCCGTCCGTATGCAACGATTGACCAACCGCTGTTTTATGGCAAATACTACATTGACAGGCAAACACTCGCCATCACTCGTGCTGAATTGAAATTGGACATGGAAGATAAGGAAAAGGCTACGCGTTTCCTCCTCGTCAGCAAACCGGCAGGCGTACGATTCAAGCCCTATGAATATGACATTGTAGTTAACTATCAGCAAACTGACTCTGTGATGCGTATGAACTATCTGCGCACTTCCATGCAGTTCAAGTGTGACTGGAAACGGCGACTGTTCTCTTCACGCTATACTGTGACTGCTGAAATGGTGGTAACTGCCAATGCGCCTGTCACCGGAAGTTTTCGTAAGTCGGTGCATGGTTTCAATCCGCATGATTCCTACTACGACCATGTAGAGTATTTCCGTGATCCAGCTTTCTGGGAGAACTACAATATTATTGCTCCGACGGAACGATTGAACCATGCCGTAGATAAATTATTAAAGAAACACAGGAAATAAATGAATAAAGAAAACTCTCAGGTCCACGGTTTTACTTTATAACATTAAAACAACAACACTATAAAACATAATAACAAAATGAATAATCAACAAGCATTCATCACACTGAACGACGGTAATAAGATACCGCAACTTGGAATAGGTACCTTCATGATTCATGGCGACGCCGCCACGGAACAGGCGTGCCTCACCGCACTGAAATCAGGATACCGCCATATCGACACGGCACATGCCTATTATAATGAGGGCGGTGTGGGACAGGCTGTACGCAAAAGTGGCATCCCAAGAGAGGAGATATGGATCACCTCAAAGCTATGGCCCAACGAATATGGGGAGGGCTTGACGCTCAAAGCCATCGACCAGATGCTCAAACGGTTGGACACCGACTATATCGACCTATTGCTTCTCCATCAACCCCACGGAGACTACATCGGCGCTTGGCGTGACATGGAGAAAGCAGTGAAAGCGGGCAAGGTCCGTTCCATCGGACTCTCCAATTTTGAACGGAAGTTTGATGAAGTGGCTCGCATTGCCACCATCAAGCCCGCCGTCATTCAGGTGGAGTGTCACCCCTATTATCCGCAGCATCAGTTGAAGGAGCATGTGGCAGCCTATGGCACACGCCTGGAGAGCTGGTATCCGTTGGGACATGCCGACCGTCACTTGCTCAATGAACCGGTGTTCAGCAAACTTGCCAAGAAATACGGCAAGAGCAATGTACAGATTATTCTCCGATGGCATATACAAGAAGGCAACATTGTCTTTCCAAAGAGCACCAATCCGGAACATATCCAAAGCAACATGGACATTTTCGATTTTGAACTGACTGACGAGGAAATGAACGAAATTAAAGCCTTAGACAAGAATCAGCGCTTCTACCCCATGTCTTAAGGTTAGACAGATATTTAGGATTTCTTTGGTTCGATTGTAACAGGACAAACACACAAACACAATTTTAACTGTTTGGGAGAGATGGCTTATGGTCGTCTCTCCTTTTTCTTAGGCAGATTACTTGATGCTGGGAACTTTGTATCCGGCTTCGTTTTTTAGAGAGAATGAAAAATGAAAGAGAAATTATGGAATAAGAACTACAACAAGGTGATGGTGGCAAACTTCAGCATGTTCTTCGCCTTCTATCTACTGACCCCCTTACTGCCCATTTATTTAGCCGATACCTTCCATGCCACAAAAGACATCATCGGCGTGGTACTCTTTGGCTACACCATCGCTGCTCTGTTGATACGTCCGTTCAGCGGATATATCGTCGACAGTTTCAACCGCAAAAAAGTATTACTTCTATGTTTAGGTGTCTATGCGGTTTTCTTCGTCAGCTATCTTGTTGCCGGTACGCTGTTGCTCTTCACTATTGTCAGAACATTGCATGGCGCTCCTTTCGGTGCTTGTACCGTAGCAAATACGACAGTGGCGATTGATGTACTTCCTGCCAGCAGGCGCAATGAGGGATTGGGCTATTACGGACTGAGCAACAACATCGCCACCGCTATTGCACCCACCATTGGAATATTGATATATCATCATACGCATCATTTCGACTATCTTTTCTGGTTGGCGCTTGTTGTGGCACTTATCGGTTTCATCGCTGACGCATCAGTGAAGATTCCCGCCAAGGAAG
>JBMNUW010000191.1:0-4806 GCA_050946475.1 Prevotella sp. | reverse complement strand
GGGGGTAGGTTTAACAATCCGTTTCCGCCGTATCCGAGGGGAATCGCCAAATCGCTGCGCTCAATGGCTCATCCACCTCGCTATGTTAACGGAACCCCCTCCGGGGGTAGTTCCACCCTCCGCCACAACGAGGAGAATCCCGACCGTTATTCGACATGGCATTTTGTTACTTGTTTAGGTCCGGTAGCTGAATACCTTTTGGAAATAGTCCCCCGCTTAACGGGGGAACCGAAGGGGCTGCCGGCCCTGCAATGTGTACATGTTGCTTGCGAAAGTGATGTATGTGATATTTATTAAAAATCGATGGCAAAATTACTTAGAAAATAAGACTGGAATTTGTCTTATTGTTTGAATTGTTTGTTGTATTTTTGCATCATGGAAAGTTTTCACTTCGATCATGTGCGTCTGCATCCTGAAGAGCAGATAGGCTTGCACACCCAACCCAGCTGGGAGTTATCCTACATCATCAGGGGGCGTGGCCGCCGTACATTGGGTAACCGCGTCGAACCCTTCGAGGCAGGTGAAGTGGTATTGGTGCCGCCGGAGACGCCCCATGAATGGCAGTTCGACAACAGCGAGAAAATGATAGAAAACATCACGCTCCTCTTTTCCACCGACTTTCTGCTTCTCATAGGCAGCCAGTTCCCGGAAATGTCCGCCGTCACTGACACCATCGTCAAACTGCGTGCGCCCGTCTGCTTTACCCGTCGGACACTCCACGAGCTACACCATCTGATGGACGGCATGAGTGATGCCGACGCATCGGGACGACTGGTGAGTGTACTCTCGATACTGAGACTTGTGGCACTTTCAGACGATTGCAGAGTAGTGGGTCAGCAAATACCCTCCCAAAAAGAAGGGTGGCTAAAAGAAGTAGAGGTTTATATTTCATGCAACCACCGACATAACGTCACCATCGACCTTGTCGCCACCCACATGGGCATGAACCGCAGCGCTTTCTGCACCCGTTTCAGACGTGAGACGGGACAGACGTTCATCAACTATCTTAATGACTACCGCCTGGGCATCGCACGCCGACTGTTGACCAAAGGCGGCATGAAAGTGTCGGAGGTATGCTATCAAAGCGGTTTCAACGATGTACCCTATTTCAATCGGCTGTTCAAGTCGCGCTTCAATGTCAGTCCCGGTCAGTTCCGAGAGGCGACAAGACAGCAATAGAAATGAGCATTGAAACATAAAATAAACAGATACAACGAAGCACGACTTTCCATCGTCAAGGGAATTTTCCTGTAATTTACAAGGATGGTTCATCGAAAATCAGTATGTTTTGCAACATCATGAAAAAAGGAACATTACTTGTTGTAGATGACAATAGCAATATTCTCACGACCGTCCGAATGGTGGCGGAGCATACCTTTGAAAAAATAGTGTGCATCGCAGAACCTTCAGGACTGCCCGACCATCTGCGCACCGACAAGCCGTCGTGGTGCTGCTCGACATGAATTTCCACAGCGGCATCAACAACGGAAACGAGGGACTCTACTGGTTGGACGAAATCAAGCGACAGATGCCCCAGACCGCCGTGGTGCTCTTCACTGCCTATGCCGACATCGACCTCGCCGTGACAGGACTGAAGAGGGGCGCCGCCCTCAACCGCATGAAGGAAATACTGCAGCACGCACGCGACGAACAGAAGAAACGGGAGAAATACTTTGAATTCATCCTCGACTCGGTGGACACCGGCATTTTAGTGGTCGATGATGAGCATGGCTTCGTGCTGAGAAGTAACAAGGCAGCACTCCGACTGTTGGGACGAGAAGCTGTGACCCATATCAACCAGGTGAAGGACAAGATGAAGAACTTCTCCGTGCGTGAAAGCTATACCATGCTCGGCGGAAAGCGGGTGAGGATAGTCGGCTTCAATGACATCAAGGGCGAACTCGCCAAGCCGATGCTGAAAGAGCAATGTACCTTGAGTGTCGATGTGCAGCCAGCCGACCTTCTGGTCTATGCCGACGAAGGACTCGTGTCGCGGGTGGTGAGCAATCTGCTGAAGAATGCGGCAGAGGCCATCGGACTGTCTATCTCCCGACAAATTATGCGGGTGAGTAACGGTTCCATCAATCTCATCAATGATGAAGCTCACGGACAGACCATTTTCCGACTGACCTTCCCATAATCCTTCAGACAGACCGTCTACAGCAACTGCTGCAACCATAAACCATTCCAACCTACCAATAAGAAATCCGGCTCACGCAAGAATTCCAAAAGGGACTTCTATACGTGAGCCGGATTTCTTTTATCGATATAACCATAAGTTTATACGGCAACCATCGTCAGAACTCCACCCTGACCTGAGCATTGATTTGCCTGCCCGTAAGATAGTTGGGCACGGCATACTGCTGATTGGTGACATCCGTAATCCAATAATAAGAATTCACATTGTTGATGTCGAGAAGATTGAGGCAGGAAAGGCTGAGCCAAACGTTGCGGAACCAACTCTTCCGACTGCGGTCATGGTTGTCGTAAAGCAGATAGCTCATGCCGATGTCTGCACGACGATAGGCCGGTGCGCGAAAATCGTTTGTCTCCAGTTCCCTGTGCGGTGCAGAGAAGGGAAGTCCGTCGGCATAGGCCAGTCGCAGATTCATCTTCCACCGCGTGGTACCCGGGAAATAATCCGTGAAGTAGAGATTCACCGAGTAACGCTGGTCAGTAGGTAATGGCAGCGTGACTCCGTGGAGTTTCATCTTGGCATCCATCAACGAGAGCGACAACCATGAATCCGTGCCCGGTACGAACTGACCGTAGAGCTTCAAATCGAGGCCGGCAACGTGTCCGCTGGCTTCGTTAGTACCATAATAGGTCACCTTGACATTGTTCACCGAATAAGGCACGAGATTGTTCAGCGCCTTGTAATAAGCCTCGGCCGAGAATCGGAAAGGACGGTTCGAAGCCGTGAAGCGATAGTCCATACCCGCGATGAACTGCAGCGACCGTTGACTGCGGATGTTGCGGTTGAGGGTCACCGTGGTAACGCCGTTTACCGTCGATGTATCGCGCAGCTCCTTATAGAAGGGAGCCTGATAATAGAGTCCGGTTGCAAATCGGAACGTCACATTATGATTGTAGGCTGGAATAACGGCAAGCGACACTCGAGGCGAGAGAATAGACTCATGATTGAAATTCCAATGAGCGAAGCGCAGACCATAGTTCAGCGTGAAGAGTGTGTGCTCTCCCGGCGACGTAAATCGCCACGTGTCCTGCAGATAGGCTTCCAGTCGATTGGCGTCCAGTTCGTTCTTGCTGCGGAGCGAATAAATCATGTAGAGGTCCTGCCCGGTGTGCGGAATGTTATAACCCGCCGAGTCGCGCATCTCATATTCCACGGAGTTTTCCTCTACATGTTCAATCTTATAAGTCAGCGCACCTTCTATCTGATGATGCCTGGTGATGTGACTTGCCAAAAGCTTCACACTGCCCACACGCGCCTTGAGATAGTTGCGTGCATGCTGAAAATAGGTACCCACGCCGAGATTCTCCGATGTTTCCGTCTGGGTGAGCCAGTATTGTCCTTGAATGTCATAGCGCTCCTGTTCGTCGGTGCTGAAAGCCGAAGCGATGAGAGATACAGAAGTGGAATCGGTGATGTGTCGAGTAAGATTCAGGGCACCGAAGTAGGTACGGAAGAGGTCTTTTTCCTGTCCGTCGAAATAGACGCGGAATGACTTCACATTTTCCATCGTACCGAACTTGGTTTCACGGTCGGAGGGATAAAAGTTATAGTGATTATCGGCAATGTCGCCTATCAAGTCAATGGTCCATCTCTTGTTGGGGCTGAAGGTGAGATAAGTCTGATAGTCGAGAAAGTTGGGACGATACTCTCCGTTTGTCTCCAGCGAGCCGAGAAGATTGCGAGTTGTCTTGTAGCGCACGGAATTCATCCATGCCACCTTCTTATTGGCCAGAGCCACGTATGCATCGGCTCCGAGAAGCGAAGCCTGCGCCGCTGCCTCGAAATGTTTAGGACGACGATAGGTGATGTCGAGAGCAGACGACATCTTGTCGCCATACTTGGCGGCGAAGCCTCCGGTAGAAAACCCTATCTTGTCAACCATGTAAGGATTGATGACAGAAAGACCTTCCTGCTGACCCGATCGCACAAGGAAGGGACGATAGACCTCCACATTATTAATATATACCGAGTTTTCGTCGAACGAGCCTCCGCGTACGTTATACTGCGAAGAAAGCTCTGAATGGGTAGACACGCCTGCCTGACTCTGAATGAGCTCTTCCACTGCATTTCCCGTCACAGTGGGTACCTCCTTGAGATGTTCGGTGGAGACATCCTGCATCTGCCCGGACTGTATCTTCTGACCCGTGACGCTGACCTCCCCAAGTGAATGGGCATCGCTGTAAAGCACCACTTGCAGGGTCTGTTGTCCTTTAGGATGGCGCAGTACGCGCGTCTTGGTCTTGTAGCCTATCATCGAGAAGCGTATCACCACAGAGTCGGCAGAGTGGAGCGTCATGGAAAATTCGCCCTTCAACGAGGTCATCGTCGCCTTGCCCTGCGCCACACAGGCTACGGAAGCCAGTTCCACAGGATGCTCGTCCTCGTCGATTACCCTGCCGCGGAGGTTGAACGTCTGGGCACTGAGGTTCACGACCAAGGTCAACATATATAGAAAAAAAAAGAATAATCTTTTATTCATGTGAATAATGTCAACAAAATATTAGCTTTCTTTAAAAACGGCATTACCGGATGGTTATTGTTCTTTAGCAGATATTTTGAAGCAACACTGTCATCTCAGAGCAACGAACTGCACTGAAGACATATTTATC
>JBMNUW010000190.1:0-4811 GCA_050946475.1 Prevotella sp. | reverse complement strand
TAATTAAATCTATTCTTATTTCCTTGTTTTCTCTTGCTAAATACATCTATAATGTAACGTTATAATTTTTCAAGTAATCAAGGATTTTACATTAAATTTGCTATCTTTGCAAAGTTAATATTCCACAAGTAAAAGTTCTTCTTCAAACGAACTAATACTTATTTAAAACATGAACACAACTAAAATGAAAAGGTACAACATTCTAAAAGCACTGACCCTTGCAATTGCGCTGTTTACCAGTAACGTATCAATGGGTCAACAGACAGAACAAGATCCAGACAAGCTGTATGCAACCGAACTCATTAAAATCGGAGAGACCGCGCCCGAAATCGAAGCTCTTCAACCAAACGGTAAAAGCTTCAAACTTAGTACGTTAAGAGGACACTACGTAGTTATAGACTTTTGGGCGTCATGGTGCCCCGACTGTCGAAAAGACATTCCCAACGTGTTGAAAATGTACAAAGAGTTTCATCCTAAGGGAGTGGAGTTCGTAGGGGTATCGTTCGATGATAAGGCAGAGAGCTGGAAGAATGCAATTGCAAAATATAATTTAGAATATACCCACGTAAGTGAATTGACGAAAATGCGTGAGTCTGCAATTGCCAAAGCATACGGTATAAAATGGATTCCTTCAATGTATATCATTGACCCGGAAGGAAAAGTTGTACTTAGCACTGTGGTATCAGATAAAGTTGAAAAAAGGCTGAATGAACTTGCAAGCTCAAATTCCTTCTTCAAAAGCAATAAATAATAAGTACTTCATACTTTTAAGCCTTGACAAAAAAAACTGTTGGCAGCACACCAATGAAAGGTGATACTGCCAACAGTTTTTTTAATGGTAAAAAGTCTGCGTCTTTACTCCACTACGATGGGTTTATATTTGGGTACAAGCGTTTTCATTATTACCCAGGCAATAAGATAAGCCACGGCACAGATGCAAAAGATAATCATGTATCCAGCCGGTTTTCCATCAAAGCCCATGAACTGGAAAGCATCCCCTTGTCTCTCTGCGTAAGTAAAGAGTACACCGGAGCCTTTGTTAATAAGGAAAGAACCGATGCCACCAGCCATAGCACCAATACCTGTGATGGTAGCAATGGTTGACTTAGGGAACATATCACCAATGGTGCTATAAAGGTTTGCCGACCAAGCTTGATGTCCGGCACCCAGCAAGCCGATGATGACAGCCGGCCACCATGCACTGAAATGTCCCATAGGCTGAGCCAACAAGCCAAGCAGTGGGAAACAGGCGAAAATCAACATGGCACGCATTCGACCAATGTATGGATTCATTCCTTTTTTATCCACAAAATAAGTGGGAAGATAACCACCACCGATACTCAATACAGTAACGATAGCATAAAGGGTAAAGATAAGTGCTATACCCATTGAGGAGTCTGAAGTATAACCATACTGATCTGAGAAATAAGCTGGTGCCCAGAAGAGGAAAAACCACCAAACACCATCAGTCATGAATTTGCCCACGATGAATGACCAAGTCTGGCGGAAAGTAAAACACTTCCAGAATCCAATTGTCTTCTCTTCCTTCTCATTATTGTTATCTTTCTCAGATTCCATCTGCTCGAGGTTAGAATCCTGCTCGATATAAGTAAGCTCAGCCTTGTTGACGTACTTACTCTTTGAAGGTTTATCGTAGAGCCATATCCAAAGCCCCATCCATACGTAGCCAAGAACACCGATAATGACGAAAGCCATTTCCCAGCCCATAGCACGAGCAAGCAGAGGAATGGTTGCAGGAGCAATAAGAGCACCTACAGATGCACCACTATTGAAGATAGATGTGGAAAATGCACGGTCCTTCTTCGGGAAATATTCAGCTGTAACCTTGATTGCAGCAGGGAAGTTGCCTGCTTCACCAACAGCAAGCACGAGTCGACAAGACAGGAAGAGCCAAACACTGACAGTAGCTATTGCAACGGCTGCATCACTTCCTGCTTGTACAAGGCGCAAGGCTTCAATACTATCATAACCCTCGATCTGCATGGCAACCCATCCGCAACCTGCATGCATCACGGCTCCGGTCGACCAGACTCCAATGGCAATAAGATAGCCCTTCTTGGTACCCATCCAATCGATGAACTTTCCGGCAAAGAGATTGGCTATGGCATAAAAGATAGAAAACAATCCCGTGATTGTACCATAGTCGCTGTCCGTCCAATGGAATTCAGGAGAAATAAAATCTTTCCAAGTGAGAGAAAGGACCTGTCGGTCCATGTAATTCACGGTGGTAGCCAGGAAAAGAAGTCCACAGATGACCCACCGGAAATTAGACATTTTGTTAGTCTTGATTTGATTCATAGTTTAGTGAGTTGTTTTGATTATGTTGCAAAAAGGGATACCCGAAGTCAGCCTTAATGATATCGGGCATCCCTTTCAGATAATTACTCTAACGTCGGAATCTTCACCACTTGCATGTCTGTATAGATAAGATTCTCTCCGGCCATACCCCAAATGAAAGTATAGTTACTGGTACCTGCAGCACAGTGGATACTCCATTGAGGAGAAATTACAGCCTGCTCATTGTTAAGCCAAATGGGACGTGTTTCCTGAGGCTCACCCATGATATGGAGAATTTTCTGTCCATCGGGCACTTTGTAATACATATAAGCCTCCATACGTCTGAGATGAGTGTGAGCAGGCATTGTGTTCCATACACTACCCTCCTTCAGCTCGGTAATACCCATCTGCAACTGACATGTATGCACACCAGCCACACCGTCGATTATCATCTGATGAATCACACGGTCATTACTTTCCTTCAGTGATCCGGCTTTGATATTGTTAGCATCCTTAAGAGTTACTTTCTTAGTGGGATATGACTTGTGAGCGCAAGCAGAGTTCATATAGAACTTAGCAGGATTCGATGCGTTGTTACTTGCCACGACAATATCCTTGGCTCCACGTCCCACATAAAGAGCCTCTTGAAAACCCAGGTTATACGACTTGCCGTCTACCGTAACGGTGCCGTCTCCACCAATGTTGATGATACCAAGTTCACGGTTGTCCAACAAATTTTTCTTATCGAAATCCTTGTCCGTATAAAGTGGTGCGATGGATGTAAGCTTAAGCGGTGTAGCAGTGGGCTCAGCACCTCCGATAAGAAATCTGTCGTAAAGTGAATAAGTCCAATTCACTTCACCGGGAGCAAAGACTTTCTCAATGGCGAATTCCCTGCGCAATCTGTCTGTGGTGTAATGTTTAGCATCCTCTGGATTACTGGCCCATCGCACATTGTAAAAAGTGTAAGCATTCTCGTTCTTTACTTCATAGTCCTTCAACTCACCAGATTGAGCGAAGGAAATTCCTGTGACGGCACACAGGAGAATCGTTATAAAAGTCTTCTTCATTGATTTATGATTTGCGTGATAATTTATTGCTTTTAGTGTTTGTCAGTAGCTGTGGAATTATCAGCTACTTTTTGTTCTTTCAAAATCTGTTTACGATTGTAGGCCATCAGAGCCACGGCTCCCAGCACCAAAAGGGCTGGACCTATATATTTAATATAGCAAGTCAACTTGTATATTACCCAACCATAAAGACTGGAGGCAAAATCCATACTACCGGCGGAAAAACCATCGGGAACATGAGCTGCAGGATCTTGTGTTGCAGCAAAAACAGAAGCTGCGGCCTTTGTAAAATCAGGGGCCATATCGGTTACAAAATAAAGTCCGACAGCCAATGCTATAAGTCCTACAATAAAAGAGCGAACAACATTACCCTTGGTGTAAGGCAACATTAATGGGAAAAGATAGAACAGTCCTGCCAAAGAAGCCAGGGGCAAAAACTGATTTGCAGGCAATACAACAGCCAAAAGAATATAAGTAGGAATGAGCAACAGTGTACATACCAAAGAAGTAGGATGACCAATAACAAGTGCAGGGCTCATGCCAATATGAATAGTCTTTCCATTGAACTTGCGGCCCACAATTTCCTTCGTCTTCTCCGAGATAGGCATCAAACCGTCAATAAACAGTTTGGTAATACGAGGGATAAGTTCCATCACAGCGCCCATGGTGACACCCAGGAAAAGAATCTTCTTCACGTCGAGCTGTGCGACAAGTCCGATGAGGGCACCGACGATAACTCCGAGTACCAAAGGCTCTCCTAAGACTCCGAATTTCCGTTTCAAGCCCTCAGCATCAATATCAAGCTTGTTAAATCCTGGTATTTTCTCCAGTAACCAGTTGATGGCAAGAGTAAATGGCACGAAACTCTGACAGAAAGGCTGAGGAATGGAAATACCGTCCAGCTTATAGAACTTTTGAAAGCGGTGAGCTGTTAAGTCGGCGCCTACAAGAGTATAGATGTAGCAAATGATAGCAGCAAAATAACCCCAGGCAAGACTCTCACCCATCACGAAATAAACCACTGCACCTACGAAAGCAAAATGCCAGTAGTTCCAAAGGTCAATGTTAACGGTCTGGGTGGTTCTGGTAACCAACATCAAGATATTGACACCGAGACAGATGGGAATGATAAGAGCACCAACAGCTGTATTATACGCCACAGAGGCAGCTGCAGGCCAGCCCATGTCAAAAACATTAAGCTGTAAATGATAGATTTGGGAAATCAGCGTGAGAGGGTCACTAAAGTTTGTTGTCAGAAGGGACGTAACAATGCCGAGACCGACGAAGCCGACGCCCACATAGAGTCCTGACAAGAGTGCCTTGCCGAACTTCATTCCGATGCACAGACCGATGATGGTAAAAATGATAGGCATCATGACGCTGGCACCCAAGCTAATAATATAGCTGAAAATATTTTCCATTGTTTGTTATAGTATGATTGTT
>JBMNUW010000189.1:0-4822 GCA_050946475.1 Prevotella sp. | reverse complement strand
TTAAACTTAATCTAACACAAAAGAAATGAAGAGTAAAAAACATCTACAAGCTGTCATGTCGACATTGGCAGCACTACTCTTCGCCGTCAACCTGCAGGCCCAGACTATAAAGGGAAGAGTGCAGAGCTCTGACGGCGAACCCATTATCGGAGCCACAGTGCGAGTGGAGGGACAATCATCCGGTACTGTAACGGATATGGACGGAAACTTTTCGATTCTGGCTAAGAGTGGTCAGAAACTTCTATTCACTTATGTCGGTTTCGACAACAAAGAGCAAACCGCAAAAGACGGAATGGTCGTGGAAATGAGTGAAACTTTTTCTCAACTTAATGAGGTAGTAGTTGTGGGATATGGCTCATTAGCGAAAAAAGAAATTTCCAGTAGTATTACGCAAGTAGACCGATCTCAGTTCAATCAAGGTGCAGTGACCGATGTCATGGCGTTAGTGAGTGGAAAAATTTCCGGACTGAATGTAAATTCTACGGCAGATGCCAATCCTAATTCATTGTCATCCATTCAAGTGCGTGGTGCAGGATCTCTGCAAGCAGGAAACGGTCCCTTAATAGTTATTGATGGTATTCCCGGCAGTGATTTGAGAAACATTTCCACACAGGATGTAGAATCTATAACGGTGCTCAAGGATGCAGGCTCGGCAGCCATCTATGGAACGAGAGGTGCCAATGGAGTGGTTCTTATTACGACAAAGCACGGGTCTGGTACGCAAGGTGTGGTTAATGTGACCTACGATAGTTGGGTGGCAGGAAACATAGCCAAAGGTAAGCCTGACGTCTTAAGTACAGAGGAGTTTCGTCGAAGTCTGCGAGGTAACGATTTCGGCTATGACACTGATTGGTACGATGAAATTACCCGCAGTATGTCGTATAATGTTAACCAGTATCTTTCTCTCGATGGTACCACGAAGAATGGATACTATGGTGCAAGTTTAAACTATAAGAAAGCCAACGGACTCGATATTGCCAGCGGGCGAGAAGAGTATGGCGGAAGATTTGTCGTGGAACAACGTGTGCTGGATAACTGGCTTAAATTCAACACCTCTCTTAATCTCCGTAAGGTACATGAAGAATATGGTGACGACGGAATGTTTGATACGGCCTTAACCCTCAATCCGACCTTGCCGATTTACAATTCCGATGGTACCTATTATCAGCCTACTTCACCTACTGGAGTCTACAATCCTGTAAGCGTTCTTAAAGAGAACAGTAGCGACGGTGACCGTATCTATCTGTTGGGCAATGCCGATGTGCAGGTTAATCTTTTGAAGGGCGACATACATAATCTTAATACTTCATTGAGCTATTCACTGCAGTATAATGACTATAAAAATAATTATTACACCCCTTCTTTCTCAAGTCAGTCTTATTGGGACGGCTATAAGGGCGAGGCTAGTCAAAAGTATCAGAAATGGTGGACGAATCGATTTGAATGGCTATTAAACTATACTCTCACGATACCCCAGCATACATTCAAGTTCGTCGGTGGTTACTCATGGGAACAGTCTAATTGGGAACAGTATGGCGGAAAAAATCAGAACTTCGCTTACGATTCACCTAAATATTATGGTATTGGTGCAGGAACAGGCCTGAAAGAAGGTACAGCCGAAATGTACGGAGGTCGTTCACAGTCGACCTTGATAGGCTTTTTTGCCAGACTCAATTACAATTGGCGAGATATGATTTATGCATCGGCATCATATCGCCGAGAAGGAAGCACAAAGTTCGGCAAGGACAATAAATGGGGTGATTTCCCATCGATTTCTGCTGCCTGGGAATCTACATCAACTCCAGGTTTTGAAGAACTCAGACAACTGTTCCAGAGTCTGAAGTTGAGAGCTTCTTATGGTGTGACCGGCAGATCAGACTTTGATGCCTATATGTCTACACCTACCTATACAGCCAATGGTGCCTATCTGATGGATGGAGAATGGGTGAACGGGTATGCGCCTTCGTCCAACTCGAATCCGTTGTTAGGTTGGGAGAAGAGCAAGGCTTTCAACGTCGGTGTGGATGCTGAAATGCTGAACAGCAGATTGAGAGTGAGCTTAGAGTATTTTATTCGTCAGTCAGAGGACTTGCTTTATACATACACAGCTCCTCAGCCTCCTTATGTCTGGGACAAAATACTTGTTAATGTGGGTACTACAAAAAACACAGGCGTGGAAATGTCCGCAGGCTTTGATGCTGTTGCCACTAAGGATTTTAAATGGACCACCGATGTGAACTATTCGTATGGCACCACGAAGTTTGTCAGATTATCTGACGATATTTACAAGGCATCATATATCGACTTATATCAAAAGCCAGGCGTTGGTACTTCCGAATATTTCTTCCGTGTGCAAGAGGGCGGAAAGGTTGGACAGTTCTGGGGTTACAAATATGCAGGTCACGACGAGGATGGAAATATGCTGGTTTACAACAAAAACAATGAAGCTGTGCTCACAACAAACGTTGATGCCTCAGACAAGCAGTATATCGGCAACGGAGCCCCCAAGCATTTCCTTTCTTGGAACAACTATTTTAAATATAAGTCATGGGATTTAAGTTTCCTGTTCAGAGGTGCCTTTGGCTTCGATATTTTCAATATGAGAAAGTATGGTATGGGTCTCCAGCTTTGCGGTACGGATAATGTCCTGCGGTCTGCTTATCTTGATGACAAGGATGTCAAGACGGGCGGAGGAGTTATTTCATCATTCTTCTTGGAAAAGGGAGATTATTTCAAGCTGGACAATGTAACATTGGGCTATACTTTCAAGCCTGAAAAGCGCAAGTTGCTGGAGAGTCTGAGAGTTTATATAGCAGCCAAGAACCTCTTCACGTTGACAGGTTATTCCGGCAATGATCCTTCAATTGTCAATCAGACCGGAATCACACCGGGTGTAGATGTCAATAGTGCCTATCCTACGGCCACTCAGATTAGCCTCGGCTTAACCATACGTTTCCATTAATAACATAGAGAAAAATGAATTTTCAAATGAAAACAAATATCAGAATCGGATTAGTAGCTTGTGCGTTTACCATAGCTTTCACTTCATGTACGGATCTTGATGAGAAAGTGTTTGACAGAATTGACGCGGGCACATTCTATCAAAATGAGCAAAGTGTCAAGGGAGCTGTAGCTTCCATCTATAATCAGGCAGGAAACTGTTTTGCAGAGCGTTTCTACTTTCTGCAGGAATTATCAGCCGACCAGATTGCATGGAGAGTGTGGAATGGAGGTCTCTGGGGATATGATGAGGGTGAAAAATATGTGCTTTCTACTCAAACCTGGACTTCCGAGTCAAAAATTATCAAGGATGCATGGACCAATTGCTGGCCTATGGTCGGACTGGCTAACAACATTATTAATGATCTGGAAAAAGTAACACCTGACCAGTTGAACATCTCACAGGAGAAGATGGAATCGTATATTGCTGAGGTGCGTACATTAAGAGCATGGGCTTACTACAATATGTTCGAGGTCTGGGGAGGTGCTCTTCCGCTTAATACTTCGTCAGGTGCGGAAATTCCCGGCACCGCTGATCCTGACTGGTCTACAAGTTGTCATAAAATCTATGATTTCATTGCAAATGAACTGGATGAGAGTGTGTCTCATCTCGCAAAAGAGTCTGGTGATAACAGTACGCGGACTCGCGTCAACCAGGCCATGAACAGAATGCTGAAGGCACGTTTGCTGCTCAATGCACAGGTGTTTATCGGAGAGGAACATTATGAGGAATGTGAACAGCTCAGCAAACAAATTATAAACGGAGACTTCGGAGCATATCAACTTGCAGAAGATTATCGCACTATTTATGATCTTGGTAACAACACCAATCCGGAGGTTATCTTTGCCTTCGCATGCAAGGATGGACAAGGAGCTACCAATGCATGGTGTAACGTTCGTGACATGCCGATGCTGCCTTATAATTACGACAAGTATTTCAATATTACGCAATTTTCCGGCATTGGTTCATGGAACTGTTGTATCGTAACTCCTTCACATGATAATTCCGGAAACGTGCTTCCTACTGGTGGTACTGATACCGGAGGAAAAAGCTTTATATTAGACTATGGAGATAAATTAGGCGGAGTTTGGGATCGACTTGACGATAGAGATATAAGAAAGGCAAATTTCGTCTATAATTCAGCAACCCGCAAGTGGAAAGGTAATTTCTTGAAAGGAATTATGAAAGAAAACTTCGGTAAAGGAGCTACCATGAAAGCCGATGCCGACAGAGATGGTCAAGATTTGGTTTATGTAGACCAATTGGGCACCTTCCAGAACTTAGGAAGAAATCTTGAAACGGTGATGTCTCCAAAATGGGGAGAAACAAACTCTGGTATTCGTCTTGTAAAATATCCCATCTATGACGCAGGAGATGCCGGAGGCTTTAAAGATATCAATGAAGTGGAATTCAGGCTGGCTGAGGCTTACTATAATGTTGCCGAGTGTGAAATGAGAAAAGGAAATATCGAACAAGCCAAGAATTATGTGAATGCTGTTCGGAAACGTTACTTCTCGGCTTCGGACTGGAGCACTGTCAAAGATCAGCCGGGACCTGGCTTTCAGTCGTTCGACTTAGACTGGATGCTTTCTCAGTGGGGACTGGAATTCCTTGGTGAAGGCAGACGCAGACGTACAGACTTGCGTCGCTACGACAAATTTACTCAAGGGCAGTGGTGGTTCTTCGGACGAGCAACTGAGGAAGGAGTGGATTTGCCGGCCCGTCGAGACCGAAAGTACGAGTGGTACCCGCTTCCAGAGTCAGCTTTGTCTGTCAATCCCGGACTTATTCAGAACAGTAATTACACCAAATAATATAATT
>JBMNUW010000188.1:0-4872 GCA_050946475.1 Prevotella sp. | reverse complement strand
AATTATGAATTAAGCGCTGCGCGTAGCGCTAAAGCGCGATTAAACAACCCAATTAAAGAATAAAGAATATGTGTGGAATTGTATCTATCTTCAACATTCAGGACCAGACGCCGGAACTACGACAGAAGGCCCTTCGCATGAGTCAGAAAATCAGACACCGCGGACCGGACTGGAGCGGCATCTACACAGGTCCCACAGCCATCCTGTGTCATGAACGACTGTCCATCGTAGACCCCGAATCGGGCAAGCAACCACTTTTCGCTCCCGATAAGAAACAGGTACTGGCTGTCAATGGCGAGATATACAACCACCAGAACTTGCGTGCGTCGTTTCGCACAACCTACCAGTTCCAAACGGGCTCAGACTGCGAGGTCATACTAGCTCTCTACCGCGACTTGCTGGAGCGCAATTCAGACCCTACCGACGAAGACTTCACCATGATGCTGGAGCGACTGAGCGGCATCTTTGCTTTCGCTCTTTATGACGTGAGTCGCGATGCCTTTCTAATTGCTCGCGACCCCATCGGTGTAATTCCTCTCTATATCGGCTATGATGCCGACGGCAAAGTGTACGTGGCCAGCGAACTGAAAGCCCTCGAGGGACAGTGTGAACGCTATGAGCCGTTCCTTCCAGGACATTTCTACTGGAGCCGCCGGCCCGGAATGCGCCGCTATTACCACCGCGAATGGATGGACACCGTGCCCCACGGTGACGGACGTTCCTACGGGGCTTGCGTGGAGGACATCAGACAGGCACTGATGGCTGCTGTAAGACGACAGCTCATGAGCGATGTGCCCTACGGCGTATTGCTCTCGGGCGGACTCGACTCCAGTGTAGTGTCGGCCATTGCGGAGAAATACGCACTCAATCGTGTTGAGGAAGATGGCAACACCCGTGCGTGGTGGCCGCGTCTACACTCTTTCGCCGTTGGACTGAAAGGTGCACCCGACCTTGCCAAAGCTCGTCTCGTTGCAGAGCGTATCGGCACCGTGCATCATGAAATCAACTATACCATACAGGAAGGACTCGACGCCATCCGCGACGTCATCTATTTCATAGAGACTTACGACGTCACCACCGTCCGTGCATCAACGCCTATGTATCTACTTGCCCGCGTCATCAAGTCAATGGGCATCAAGATGGTACTGTCGGGCGAAGGTGCCGACGAGATTTTCGGAGGCTATCTCTACTTCCACAAAGCTCCTACGGCAAAGGATTTTCATGAGGAAACCGTACGCAAGCTCTCGAAGCTCTATCTCTACGACTGCCTTCGCGCCAACAAGAGTCTGGCTGCATGGGGCGTAGAGGGTCGTGTGCCTTTCCTTGACAAGGAATTTCTTGACGTGGCCATGAGCATTGACCCGGAATACAAGATGTGTCCGGGCAAAGTCATCGAGAAGAAGATAGTACGCGATGCCTTCTCCGATATGTTGCCCGAGGAAATCGTATGGCGACAAAAAGAGCAATTCTCCGACGGTGTGGGCTATTCGTGGATTGACACGCTCAAGGAGATTACAGCCTCAGCTGTAAGCGACGAGCAGATGGCGCATGCGGCAGAACGCTTCCCCATCAACCCGCCTCGCAACAAGGAGGAGTATTACTATCGCAGCATCTTCGCCGAGCATTTTCCCAGCGATTCTGCCGCTCGCAGTGTACCCAGCGTGCCCAGTGTGGCCTGCTCCACCGCCGAGGCGCTGGCTTGGGACGAGAGCTTCCGCAACACCAATGAGCCGAGCGGAAGAGCTGTGAAAGATGTACACGTAGATGCTAATTAAAATCAAAATCATCGACACACTACATGTTTAGTTACGTCATATAGTGTGAAAAGAGATTTCACCTGATTCGTAAAGCTATATAACACAGCAGACGGGTCCTGCCACGTGGCAGGGTCCGTCATTTTTATTTATAGTTCGTTATTTCAGACTATTATTTCCCGGCTGTAACAGTATCTTCCAGTCGTCAACATATAACCATCGAATTTTCCACACGGTCTGCATCATAGTTGTATCTGACACCTTCATCATCATCTACTGATTCACGCTCATAATAAGGCTCTATGCACTCAGGACACAACTAAAGTAAAAAATATCATATTTTTGCCTTTCTTTGTATATTTTTGCTTAACTTTGCACGCGGTTAGCAAACTGCTGACTAAGGGGGTGCTGTACTTTTTGGTACGGCTGAGATCATACCCGACGAACCTGAAACGGATAATGCCGACGCAGGGAAAACAAGGTACCCTTTAATTTCTTAAGGTTTACACATTACAGTTTTGCAATGAAAAGATGCAAATGGATAACGGCGGCTTTCATTCTGTCTGTTGTTCCCGCCATGGCGTCTACATCCGCCAACAATGAAAAGAACAATAAGAAAATTGATGTAGATTCCGTAAAGACTTATGAACTGCAAAGCGTGGAGGTGGTGTCAACCCGCGCACGGAAAAACACTCCTATTGCCTTCCACAACATGGGACGGAAGGAACTGCAACAGCTGAACTTCGGCAAGGATGTGCCATCACTGCTGCTCCTCACGCCCAGCGTTACCATGACATCCGATGCCGGAAATGCCATCGGCTACACCTCGCTCCGCGTGCGCGGTACCGACCCCGGACGCATCAACATCACCGTGAACGGTATTCCACAAAACGATGCGGAGAGCTCGCAGCTCTACTGGGTCAACATGGGTGACCTGGCATCATCGCTCCAATCCATTCAGATTCAGCGCGGTGTGGGTACTTCCACCAACGGTGCAGGTGCATTCGGTGCCACGGTAAATATGCAGACCGAGAACATCGGTGAACAACCTTTCGTAGGTCTCGACGCCAGTGCAGGCTCTTACTACAGCCACAAGGAAACCCTGCGCTTCGGCACCGGGCTTCTCGGCGGACACTGGGGCTTCCAGGGACGACTGAGCAACATCGGGTCGAAAGGCTATGTGCGCAGAGCCTCCACCAAACTCAACTCCTATTTCCTCCAGGGCGGCTACTTCTCCGACAACACAATGGTAAAGTTCGTCACCTTCAACGGACAGGAGGAAACCTATCACGCCTGGGACTATGCCAGCCACTATGCACAGAGCTTATACGGCCGGAGATACAACCCCTGCGGCGAATACTACGACAATGAGGGTAACACCTTATATTATAAGAATCAGACTGACAACTATCATCAGCAGAACTATCAGCTCATACTGACACAGCGCATCAGCAACGCATTCAACCTGCATGCCGCTCTACACTACACCAAGGGACAGGGCTACTATGAGGAATACAAAGTAGGGAAAGACCTGCAGGACTACGGTCTTGCCACCAGCGAACATGAATCAGACCTCGTCCGCCAGAAGAAGATGGACAACGACTTCTACGGAGCCGTGGCCGACCTGACTTATCATCGCGGAAACTTGAATGCTACTCTCGGCGGCGGATGGAACAAATACGACGGCGACCACTTCGGCAAGGTCATCTGGGTGAAGGACCCTGCAACGGAACTCTTCCCCGACTATGAGTATTACCGCAACAAGGCAAAGAAGACCGACGGAAACATCTACGGCAAGGTGGACTGGGAGTTCGCCCGCGGCCTCTCAGCCTTCGTCGACCTGCAATACCGTCATGTGGGCTACCGTCTGCAGGACCCGAAAGACGACTATGGGTCGAATGCAGACGGGAGCTATATCTATGACGACAACTTCGACTTCTTCAACCCGAAATTCGGACTGAACTATAAAATCGGACAGCACCACAACGTCTATGTGTCCTATGCCATTGCTCACCGTGAGCCCACCCGCACCAACTACAAGGACTACGCCGAGAACGGCATCTCCTACCCCAAGGCTGAACGACTGAACGACCTCGAAGCAGGCTATGCCTTCCACAGCCGCAACTTCTCTGCACAGGCCAACCTTTACTGGATGGACTACAACAATCAGTTTGTGCTGACGGGAGAGCTCGATGCCATCGGCAACGCCATTACCCGCAACGTGAAGGACAGCTATCGTCTCGGACTGGAACTGCAGGCAGGATGGCAGCCGCTGAGCTGGCTCCGCTGGGATGCCAACGCCACCATCTCACGCAACCGCGTGAAGAACCTCATGGTGACGCTCGACGACGGAACCACCCAGGTGAACCTCGGCGAACAGCCCCTGAGCTTCTCGCCCGATTTCATCATGAATCATCTCCTCACGCTGAGCTGGCGCGGACTGTCTCTGCAAATCACGGAGCGCTATGTCAGTGAGCAGTATCTCACCAACACCGGATTCAAGTCCATGAAATGCACCGACGAAAACGGACAGACCACCTACGAGACTATCATGCTGGGAAGCCACTGGACCACCGACCTGAACCTTGCCTGTCACTTCGCATGGAAGCGCATGGGACTCAAGGACGCTACCATCGGTTTCACCGTCTATAACCTCTTCAGCAAGGAATACGACAACAACGGCTGGGCTGCGCCGCAGTTCGAGAAAGACGCTAACGGTGAGGTCATCGCCGTAAACACCTGGGGAACGCGCGACGACGGAGCCGCCGGATTTGCCCCCTCGGCACCCTTCAACTGTATGGTACATCTCTCACTGAACTTCTGATATGACAGACTGGCTTTCTCTTCATTGGCTCGACCTGCTCACCGCTTTGACGGGTCTGCTCTATATCTATCTGGAATACAAGGCAAAGATAGCTCTCTGGATTGTGGGCATCATCATGCCGGCCATGAGCATCGTGCTCTACTGGCAGCACGGACTCTACGCTGACTTCGGAATGTCTATCTACTACACCCTCGCCGCCATCTACGGCTACCTTGTGTGGAAGTTCGGCAAGAAGCGCGGACAACAGCCCGAGGAAGAGATGCCCGTCACCCACTATCCCAAGCGTCTCATCGT
>JBMNUW010000187.1:0-5063 GCA_050946475.1 Prevotella sp. | reverse complement strand
AAGCTGTTCAGCCGGTTCAGGCAATAGTGACGCACGGCTGTGAGGAGGTAGTTGCGCGCGGTGTCCTCCCTCAGCACGGTGTCGTTCTCCAACAATCGGACGAAGACTTCCTGCACGGCATCTCTGCTCTCCTCCTCATTGTGGAGCAGGAAAAATGCCGTTGCGAAAAGCTCGCGATAGTGGCGCAGGAATAACTGCTTGTCCTGTTCTTTTGACTTCATACAACAATCAGGCGAAAATGAATTTACTAAACCTTTAACCTGAACTTTTTTGCAAAAAAATAAAGCTTTTCAGAGCAAGCAAGTGAACAGGCATCCCTTTTATGTCAGAAAAATAAAACATATTACTCTAATGAACAAATACATCTTATGACGAACTAAATATAAATAAGTTATAATCTGCGGTCGGAAATGTGACATGAAACAGATAAGACGATATTGACCATGAAATGCTTCTACAGGTAAAAATTTAAGCCTAAAGGATACTTGATATGTAAATTATTTATGTAACTTTGCAGTCAGTTATGATTAATATCGTTGCTCTTGTACAACTGAAGGCTTTCGCCAGAGTGGATGCTCTCGCCTTGGCGGGTCTGTGGATTGCCAGCTTCGTGGCCGTTGTTGCCATGCCCGGGGCTTCGGTAGGAGGATTGCTTGCTATGATTACGCCCTTGATGCTCTATTGGTTGCTGCGGCGTTTTCGTGACAAAGTCCTCGACGGCTATATTTCCTTTCGTCGAGGACTAGCATATACATGGTATACCTCTTTTTATGCTTGTCTGCTTTTTGCAGTAGTTCAATACGTCTATTTTCAGTTTCTCGATAACGGTACATTCCTAGCCAACATCGAAACCAGTTTGAAAGAGGCTGCGCCTGCCTATCGAGAGATGGGTATGTCAGTTGCTCAACTTGAAGAAGCCGTTCGCACGGTAGGACTGATGCCTCCCGTTCAACTTGTATTCGCATTTATGATGCAGAATCTCTTTGCTTGCTGTTTGATGTCTTTTCCTTTGGCGCTTGTGGCAGTAAGGAGAAATAATAAAGAAAGCGAATAGACTTTTAAATAGCCAAATCTAGATTAGAAACAAAATATGGATATATCTGTTGTTGTACCTCTCTTCAATGAAGAGGAATCTTTACCCGAACTTCACTCGTGGATACAGCGCGTGATGCAAGAGAACCATTTTACCTATGAAATAATTTTCGTTAACGACGGTTCTACCGACAAATCATGGGAAATCATTGAGCAGTTAGCCCAAAAGGACGAAAATGTCAAGGGAATAAAGTTCCGCCGTAACTATGGCAAGAGTCCCGCTCTCTACTGCGGATTCAAGAAAGCACAGGGTAACGTCGTTATCACTATGGATGCCGACTTGCAAGATTCTCCTGACGAAATTCCCGGTCTATACAAGATGATAACTGTAGATGGCTACGATTTGGTGTCAGGTTATAAGAAGAAGCGTTACGACCCGTTGACGAAGACTATACCAACGAAACTTTTTAATGCCACGGCACGTCGTATCAGTGGCATACATAATCTGCACGACTTCAACTGTGGCCTGAAAGCCTATAAGCGTGAAGTCGTGAAGAACATTGAAGTATATGGCGAGATGCACCGCTATATTCCCTATCTTGCCAAGAACGCCGGTTTTACTCGCATTGGTGAGAAAGTAGTACATCATCAGGCACGCAAGTATGGTAAGTCGAAATTTGGAATTAATCGCTTTACCAACGGTTATCTCGATCTGCTGACACTTTGGTTCCTCACCAATTTCGGCAAGAAGCCCATGCATGTGTTTGGATTTTTGGGCAGCGTGGTGTTCTTCATTGGTTTTATTGCTCTTTGCGTCTTGGGTATCGACAAGATTATTCAACTGAGCAATGGTGAATACGGAAATCTTGTTACCGATTCTGCTTGGTTCTATATTGCTCTCACTACCATGGTGCTTGGTTCGCAGTTCTTCCTTGCAGGCTTTTTGGGAGATCTCATCAGCAGGCAAAGTCCTAACCGCAACGACTATCAGGTGGAAAAGGAAATCTAAGCAGAAGGAGAAACAGGTATGAAAAATCGCCACGTCATTAAACACGTCAACCGCTTTCTTGGCAGAATGTCTGCACTTGCCATCGTGGCAGCATGTATGCTTATGGTAGCTTGTTCGTCGATAGATTGCCCGCTGAACAATGTAGTTTACACCAACTATATACTGAGTGGTCCGGTGGATACTTTGACGGACACATTGACCATCTCGACGACCCGAAGAGACGGCTTTGATTCTGTTATCATCAACAAGCAGGTGAACACCGACAGCTTCTCTTTGCCCATCAGCTATGGAGGAGATGAAGATGTCTTTTTCTTTAATGTCAACGGAACGATGGATACGGTGAGAGTGAGCAAGACCAATGAGCCTCATTTCGAATCGGTAGATTGTGGCTTGAATTATTTCCATACCCTTACTGGCGTGCGATTTACTCGTCATACCATTGATTCCATCGTCATCCATCAACCAAAAGTAAACTATGATGTCACGCAGCAGCATTTCTTTATTTATTTCAAAGAGTATCGCTATTAGCTTGTTTTTTTTGCTGACCTCGCCAGCTCTGGCACAAGAACGTCAGCAGAAAAAAGTAATGGCTTCTTCCCCCGAGGACTCTATCCCTCTGTTCCGCGGCGTGCAGATCATGGGCGATGTCGTTGGCCTTGTGCAGTATGCTGTAAGTGACTATGGTCAATACGAAGTCGGCGCTCGCGTAAATCTTAAGGACCGGTATTTCCCCATTGTGGAGATAGGCTTGGGTAAAGCCGATCATGATGATGCCGTTACAGCCATTCATTATAAAACAAGTGCTCCTTACGGTAAAGTGGGCATGGACTTTAATTTACTTAAAAACAAACACGACATTTACCGTCTCTACGCCGGTTTCCGCTATGCTTACACTTCCTTCAAGTTTGATGTCTACCATCCGGACCTCGTAGATCCTGTCTGGGGTGGTTCGACGCCTTTTGATGCTCACGATGTTAAGGCAAGTTACGGTTGGCTGGAAGGTGTTGTCGGTGTGGATGCAAAAATCTGGGGGCCTTTTCATTTAGGATGGACCGTTCGATATAAGCGTCGCCTTAACCATAATGATAGCGAGTTGGGCAATGTGTGGTATGTGCCCGGTTTTGGCAAACAAGGAAGCACTCGACTTGGAGGTACATTTAATGTCATTATAGAAATATAGGCCTATGGATAAGAACAATAAGAGAAAGCAACAACTTGTATGGCAGTTGCCATTCTTGATACTGTTGATAGTCGGAACGGTTGTTATCGTCCGTCAGCAACGTAATGCACCTTTTCAACATAACAGTGGCTTTGTTTTCGGCACCGTCTATAATATAACTTATCAAAGCAATGAGGACTTACAGCCGCAAATAGAGAAGGAATTGAAGAAGGTGGACAACTCGCTCTCTATGTTCAACAAGCAGTCTGTTATCTCGAAGATAAACCGAAACGAACCGGTGGAAGTGGATTCAATGTTTGCAGAAGTGTTCACCCTCGCTGAACATATTTCCCAGGAGACGAACGGCGCTTTCGATATTACGGTGGCTCCATTGGTGAACCTATGGGGATTTGGCTTTAAGAAGGGAGCACAGCCCAACAAACAAGCTGTTGACAGTATTCGAGGATTGATAGGTTATAGAAATGTGAAACTCGTAGGCCGCAAAGTAGTTAAACAGAAGCCGGGCATTATGATTGACTGTTCTGCCATTGCCAAGGGCTATGGCAGTGATGTAGTGGCCCGCTTTCTAAGAAGTCGAGGTGTCAAGAACTTCATGATTGAGATAGGAGGGGAAATAGTTACTTCTGGTATCAGTGAAAAAAGACTTCCTTGGAAAATCGGCGTGACAAAGCCTACCGACGACCCTACGCAGACCAATCAGGAGCTTCAGACAGTGATTAATGTCACCGACAAGGCCATGGCTACAAGTGGCAACTATCGGAATTTTTACTATAAGGGCGGAAAGAAGTATGCACATACAATTGACCCCAAGACCGGTTATCCCGTTCAGCACAATATCCTTTCAGCTACCGTGTTGGCAGATAATTGTGCTACGGCCGATGCATATGCTACCGCATTTATGGTTACAGGACTGGATGGCGCGAAGAAAATTCTGAAAAAACATCCAGAACTGATGGTATATCTGATTTATTCAGATGCCAAGGGGCACAATGCAGTATGGTATTCACCCTCAATGAAAGACAAAATAGCTTAGTATCTAGTAAACCAATGGGCACTATTTGAAATAGTGTCGCCATCCTTGATAATACGTAAAGATGGAAGAGGATAAACATTCCCTTCCTCAGTAAACTAGCCGCGCGGACAACGAAAATCCGCATTGATATTTATGAATCACGAAAACATTGACATATTTAAAACATTACATGTATTACCCCTCTTCCTGGGCATGAGCAATGATGAACTTGAAAACATCATGACTAAAACCAAGCTGCTTTTCAAGAAAGTAGAAGCTGAGCACACCATAGTAAGGGCTGGTGACAATAGCGGAAAACTGTGGATACTGACTTCAGGCGACATAAGCGTGACAACAAGTTCTGATGACTACGGTTACACCATGACAGAATTTCTTCACGGGCCCCTCATTCTTCAGCCGGAATGTGCTTTCGGAGTAGGGCAGCGATTCACACGTACATACAAGGCTCAGACTGCTTGCAGTCTCATCATTATTCAGAAAGAAGAGGTAATGCGGTTGGCGGATTTTTCCCTCATCTTCCGTATAAACCTTGTGAACTTAATCTCCACTGCTTTGCAGAAATCGTCGGGCAAATACTGGAGAAGAGCACCACAAAGTCTGCAAGAACGAATTACAAGATTCCTTACAGACCGGATGACGTATCCAGCCGGCAATAAACAAGTGAAAATCAAGATGACAAGGCTGGCCTCCGAATTGAATGATACACGGCTCAATATATCAATTGTGCTTCATAGAATGCAGGATGATGGACTGGTGCGGCTAGGAAGAGGGAGAATAGATATACCTATGGCCGAAAAACTCTTTTGTGA
>JBMNUW010000186.1:0-5148 GCA_050946475.1 Prevotella sp. | reverse complement strand
AATGAAGTCAATGGGTGCAATTTGCTTGTTTTGCATCAAACGAAAAATTGCCAAGTCGCTGATTTAGCAACTTGGCAATTTTCTATGTGCGCTCCAGGATGGGCTTGAACCAACGACCCCCTGATTAACAGTCAGGTGCTCTAACCAACTGAGCTACTGAAGCATTAAAGTGTAATTCATTTCTGAATTGCGAGTGCAAAGGTAAATACTTTTCTGTAATCTTCCAAACTTTTACTCGACTTTTTTTGTGAAAAGACGAAAAAAGATGAAAAATATGGGCGATGTGGCGGATATACCATAATTATATAGTAAATTTGTAGTCGCCTTTTCCGATTATCACCTGCGGTCGGTAATCACTTTTGTAGTGTTGGCTGTCGGGACGAATCGGAGGGCGATGGTATTCTTCCTCGTTACGTAAAGAATTTCTTATGTATGGATGATGGGAGAGAAGCAGTCAACAAGAAACAAGAAAACATGATGAATAAATTCCTTACTTGCCTATTGGCGGCGGTACTGTCAGTGCCCGCCCTCGCCCAAAGTGACGACCACAACTTTAAGGTGGTCAAAAATCTTGACGTGTTCAACACTATCTACAAGAATCTCGACATGCTCTATGTGGATACGCTCGATGCCGACCAGGTGGTGGGACAAGGTATCCGTTCCATGTTGCAGAGCCTTGACCCCTACACGGAATATTATCCTGAGGAGAGCCAGAAAGGTTTGAAAATGTTGCTGACCGGGAAATACGCCGGCATCGGAGCCCGTATTCGTTATAACTTCCAGCGAAAGAATGTTTGTATCGACGAGCCTTTCGAGGGTATGCCGGCGCAGGAGGTCGGCCTCAAAAAGGGAGACGTCATTCTCACAATTGACGACGAGGACATGCGTGGCAAGAGTTCGGAATATGTGAGCAACCATTTGCGCGGTGACGCAGGAACCACATTCCTGCTCAAAGTGCTGCGTCCCTCAACAGGTAAAGAAATGAAATTCAAGGTGCGCCGTCGTACGATACAGAACCCTGCCGTGCCTTATTATGGACTGCAAAAGAATGGCGTGGGATATATCTCGTTGTCGTCTTTCACGGAGGGATGCGGAAAGGAATTCCGCAATGCCATTATCGACATGAAGAAGCAGGGTGCCAAGAGCTATGTGGTAGACCTGCGTGGCAATGGAGGCGGATCGGAAATGGAGGCGGTAAACGTGGTGAACACCTTTGTTCCACGCGGACGTCTCGTGGTAAGCAACCGTGGCAGAATGGTACAGACCAACCGTGACTATCGCACGATGGTGGAACCTGTAGACTCCGTTGCACCTGTTGTGGTACTCGTTGACGGCAATACAGCTTCTGCCTCGGAGATTGTCAGTGGCGCATTGCAGGACCTCGACCGTGCAGTGGTGGTAGGAACCAAAACTTTTGGTAAGGGCATTGTGCAGACTATGATAGACTTGCCTTATAACGGACAGATGAAGGTGACTACCAATAAATATTATATTCCTTCAGGTCGTTGCATTCAGAAACTGAACTACCGCCACGATGCCGGAGGCAGTACCGAGCAGGTGGCCGATTCGCTCGTAAAGACTTATTATACGGCTAACGGAAGACCGGTGAAAGACGCAGGAGGCATTGTGCCGGACGTGGAGGTGACGCCCGACTCGCTCTCCAACATCGTATATTATCTCACCAATGTACCCGATTCCGACGAGGTGGTGCTCAACTATGAGATAGACTATATCGCCAAGCACCCTACTATCGGACCTGCTGAGACTTTCCAGTTGACGGACCAGGACTATGCCGATTTTAAGCAGCGTGTACTGGCCAGTCGCTTTAAATATGATGCGCTCAGCGAAAAAGCATTGGAAAATCTGGAGAAGGTAGCACGCTTTGAAGGTTATTACGATGCAGCGAAGCCGGAGTTCGAAGCACTTAAGGCTAAGCTCAAGCACAATGTAGCCAAGGACCTTGACTATAATCAGAAAACTATACGAGAGGTGCTCGAGAGCGATATCGTGGCTGCCTATTACTATCAGCGGGGAGCAATGCATAATACCTTGCGGCACGACAAAACGCTGCTCGAGGCTTATAAAGTGCTCTCCGACCAGGCTCGTTATCGGAAAATTCTGAAAATAAGTTGAGCCGGTAATAGTTTATTGATACTTGCGCATAATCTTTCGCATCCGGGATGTCCCGCTGTCTTGTTTCTGAGACAAAGGTTGCGAAGAGATGAGCGCTCGTCAGAGTAAGACTCCCTGCACGGAATAAAAATGAAAGGCCCCTGCCACTGAACCATAGTCAGTGATAGGGGCTTTTGTTTATGAATCTAACATTTCTTCAAAAATAATTGATATTTTTATAGCAAAAGTGTCTGTTTTTGGAAAAGAAATGGTATTTTTGCAGCATGTTAGTATAACATAGAAATTATTAGCAATTATAGAGCAAGACGAGATTAAACATGAGTGAGGATTTTGAGAAAACAATAGACTTAGACAAAATTCTTCATGACAAGATGGGTGCCAAGGCCAAATATGTGCCTTCTTTCGCACTGTCTTGGCTCAAGCATATCGTTCATGAGGACGAGGTGAACCGCTTTCTCTGGGAAAGCCGTGACAAGACGGGAACGGAATGGCTTACCGAATGTGTGCATTATCTTGACATGACTCTAGATATCAAAGGTGAGGAGAATTTGCCCGACAAGAACGACGGAAAGCTCTATACCTTTGTCTCCAATCACCCTTTGGGCGGTGCTGACGGTGTTGCTCTTGGTTCTATCATCGGTCGCCACTACGACGGAAACTTTCGTTACCTGGTCAACGACCTGTTGCTCAACTTGCCAGGATTGAAACCAGTGAGCATCGGCATTAACAAGACCGGCAAGCAGAGTCGAGACTTCCCGCGACTGGTGGAAGCCGGATTTCAGAGCAATAATCATATACTGATGTTTCCTGCAGGTCTCTGCTCACGCAAGATCAACGGTCAGATTCATGACATTCCCTGGAAAAAGACTTTCATATCGAAGAGCGTGGAGTATCAGCGTGATGTGGTACCCATCCATTTCAGCGGACAGAACTCCGAGCGCTTCTACCGTATTGCCAACCTTTGCAAGGTCCTTCGTTTGAAAGTGAATATTGCTATGTTGTTCCTTGTCGACGAGATGTACAAGAATGTGCATAAGACTTTCAGAGTGGCTTTCGGCAAGCCCATTCCATGGCAGACTTTTGACAAGAGCCGTACGCCGAAGGAATGGGCTAATTACGTGGAAAACGAGGTATATAAATTGTGAACATAACCAATAAAGATAATGGAAGAAGAAATCATTCAACCCATTGACAAGGAGTTGCTCAAGAGCGAATTGACCCCAGAGCGCCAACTGAGAATGACCAACAAGAGCCATAATGAAATCTATATCATTACGGCACAGACAGCTCCTAATGTAATGAAGGAGATAGGACGACTCCGCGAGATTGCCTTCCGCACGGCGGGAGGAGGTACGGGCAAGTCAATGGACATTGATGAGTTCGACACGATGGAGAATGGTTGCCGGCAGCTCATCGTCTGGAACCCGGAAGAAGAGGAAATCATCGGCGGCTATCGTTATCTCTTCGGTGAAGACTGGAAAATCGACGCCAACGGACAGCCTGTGCTCGCAACGAGCCACATGTTCCACTTCTCCGAGAAGTTCATGAAAGAGTACGCTCCTTATACTGTAGAGCTGGGACGCTCTTTCGTGTCCTTGGAATATCAGAACGTGCGGAAGAACACAAAGTCAATCTTCGCCCTCGACAATCTTTGGGACGGATTGGGCGCACTCACCGTTATCAATCCCAAGTGCAAGTATTTCTTTGGAAAAATGACGATGTATCCCTCGTATATCCGTCGGGGACGCGACATGATACTCTATTTCCTCAAAAAGCATTTTGACGACAAGGAACATCTTATCGTACCGCTGAAACCGTTGAAAATAGAGACTCCGGAAAGTGAACTGGCAAAGATTTTCTCTGCGGATGAGTTCCGTGAGGATTACAGAATTCTGAACCATGAAATTCGTAAGCTGGGCTTCAACATTCCTCCATTGGTGAATGCTTATATGAATCTCAGTCCCACAATGAAGCTTTTCGGTACCGCTATCAACTATGGATTCGGCGATGTAGAGGAAACGGGTATTCTTATCGCTGTCGATGAGATATTCGAAGAGAAGCGTGTTCGTCACATCAATAGTTTCATTAAGGAACATCCTGAGGCTCTCAAGCTGACAAGTGGAGCCAATAATGTAATCTATAAGGAAAAGAAAACCGACGTCAAATAGCCTTATTTATAACCATTATAAAAATAGGTGTCAAGCCGGAACGAAATACAATAAGCAGTCAAGTCTTAAAGAATGGACGTAAAGATTGAAGATAGTTGGAAGCAACAGCTTGCCGGGGAGTTTGACAAGCCTTATTTTGCCAAACTAACAGATGCGGTGAGACGAGAGTACCATGCAGGACCTTGTTTCCCGCCGGGACGTCTCATCTTCAACGCTTTCAATCTTTGTCCTTTCGACAAGGTGAAAGTGGTCATCATCGGACAAGACCCTTATCACGAGCAGGGTCAGGCTATGGGACTCAGCTTCTCCGTACCGTCGGGTATCGCCATGCCTCCTTCGCTCATTAATATCTTCAAGGAAATTCAGTTGGACCTGGGTAAGCCAATGCCTGCTAATGGAGATCTCACACGTTGGGCCGAGCAGGGTGTCTTATTGCTCAATGCCACACTGACGGTTCGCGCCCATCAGGCCAACAGTCATCAACCGCTTGGATGGAGTGAGTTTACCGATGCAGCCATCCGTGCGTTGAGTGCTCATCGTGAGGGCTTGGTTTATATGCTATGGGGTGGTTATGCCCGTAGCAAACGCACTCTCATTGACGGTCGTCGGAATCTTATTTTGGAGAGCGTACACCCTTCTCCTTTAAGCGCCAATCGCGGCGGATGGTTCGGACAGCATCAGTTCTCTCGTTCCAACGCTTATCTGCAAAGCAGGGGAGAGACGCCTATTGAATGGTAGGTGCGTCTCTTCATTCTTTGTATTACTCTTAATTGTCACCCCTTCCTTTAATTTCTTTTATTCTAATATTCTCTTTTAGATACTTTTTCTTTCATCACCCCTCTTTTAA
>JBMNUW010000185.1:0-5149 GCA_050946475.1 Prevotella sp. | reverse complement strand
TATTTTCCTTAGCATGTCAAAAGGAGTTTTTTCATCTTGAAGGGGACTGGCCGCATCGACAGCAATCTCCTTATGAATCAAAAAGGCAGGACTCCAGCGGAGCCCCGCCTCTTGGAAATATTGGTAAAAGGCTGATATTATTTATATTTATTCATAACCTTCATTCTGCTGGATATTAGGATTGCCCTCCATTGCTTCTTGCGGTATGGGGAACACATACTTGTACGACTCGGTCACATTTGGTTTCGTCGTGCGTGCTTCAAAGAAGTGACCGAAACGAATCATGTCCATTCTCCGGTTCTCTCCCTCGAAGTAGAACTCATAACCACGTTCGTTGTAAATCTTGTCAAGATCAAACTCACTGGCTGTATATTCTTTCACACCACGTACCCTGCGGATGGTGTTGAGATCTTCCAGTGCGCCGGAAATGTCACCGTTGCGATATTTTGCCTCCGCTCTCATAAGATATATCTCAGTGAGTCTGATGGCCTGTACATCGTTGTCGCTGCCCGATGAAGTCGTGGCATTTACGTTGGGCGCATATTTAACTACACGGACACCTGCGTAGTCAGGGCAGTCATAGAGTGTAAAGTCACGGGTATAATTCAGTTGATTGCCCTCTCCGTCAAGGATGACGGTGCTGTCGGCATGATACTGCGGTCCCTCTATGAAGCCGAGATTGAAACCGGTCCAGCTCTTCAGTCGGTCGTCGCTGTATCGGGGGTCGGTAGGATCCCAGGTAGCGAGAAACTCCGGTGTAGTGCAGTAGCCATTGTGAAGTTTGGTATAGTTGCCGAATGTCTGGTTATAATGCAGGAAGTTGCTTATCCAGCTATCTCCCGCAACACCCGAATTGATGTCGTTTATCAAGGGGAAGATGGTTTCGGTTTCATCGCCATATTCAGCGTTGTCAGCCTGGAACAATTTCCACCAGTCGTCGGCAAGTTTATATTTACCGCTGTTAATGATGTCGTCACAAAGTTCGATGCACTCGTCCCACCTTGTTGTGCCATCCGTGAAGTCGGGACTCGTACCCGTAAATACCTGATAGTTCAGATAGAGGCGTGCAAGCAGAGCTTGTGCGGCAGCCTTTGTGGCATGACCGTAGGCCACTTCACCTTTCTCCTTCATCTTGGGTATTATTTCCTTAAGGTCGCTTTCTATGCGGTCGCAGGCTTCCTGACGATTGAGAATAGTTGGGTACTTAGAGAAGTCAGTTTCTGTATATTCACGATAAGGCACCTGGCCAAAGGCGTCGTTCAATGTGAACATGAGATAGGCACGTATGAAAAGCATTTCATATTCAGCCTGTAGAACAGAGGATGTTTGTTCTATGCCGCTCAGAGTGAGCAAAGCGGTGTTGCAGGCTGAGATGCCGGACGTGGTGTTGCGCCAGATGTAGCGGATGTTAGTGTTGGTAACACTGAAGTCGTGAAGGGTGAGGGGTTGCGTATTTGTACTCTTCCAGTCAGTGCCTCTGGCTGGCAGGCAGGCTTCATCCGTGACGAGTTCAAAGTTCTTGAAGAATATTTCGCGAACATTGATGTAGGCCGGCGCAATCACTCTGTTGATGTTTGCCGTGTCCTCCATCAGTGCTTGACCGTTTTCCTCATTGAGGATTTCCTCATGCAGGTTGGTGCATGATGTTGAGAGCAGTGAAGCTGCTACAGCAATAATGAAAATCTTAGTTTTCATAATCATCTGTATTATGGTTAGAATTGAATGTTTACACCTAAACTTAAGCTGCGGGCCTTAGGATACTGTGTCCATCCAATGCCCATCGTAGGAATACCGTTGGTAGTACGCAGTGCATCCACCTCTGGATCGTAGCCGGAATAAGAAGTAATGCAGAAGAGGTTGTTGCCGGTCATATAGACGCGCAAGCCTGAAATGTATTTATTGGGTCGCAAGTTGAAATCGTAGCTCAATGTGGCACTGGTAAGCCGCAGGTAGCTGCCATCTTCAATATATCTGCTGCTGTACTCAGCCGCATTGCCAATGGCCTCTGCAGTGTTGTTGGCTGCTTCGAGTGTAGTGTTGTATCCGTCTGCAAGGAAGCTTCTGTTTTCAACAACATTGGCAAGGTTGTTGTAAATATCGTTGCCGAATACGCCGTTGAAATTCAATTGAAGTGCCCAATTTTTCCATGTTACTGTGGTTGAGAGGTTCGCCGTGAAGTCCGGTTGAGCGCATCCTATTTTCTCATACACGTCGTTGCCGTCAGCGTCTTTCTTATACACGCTCTTTCCGTCTTCGTCAAAGCCTTCAAAGACACGTCCCCAGAAGGTACCGATGGCGTAGCCGCTCTTGATAATCTGGGCTGTCTCGTTATCAAAACCGGGACCGCTGGGTTTGCCGATAGTGTAATATTCCACTGGCAAATTCTTGATTTCGTTCTTGGCGGTGGAGAGGTTGATGCTGGCATCCCACTGGAAATCTTTGTGCTGAATGATGACACCGTTGATTCCGATTTCAATACCGTTGTTGATAATCTTCATGTCGCTGATGTTGCGCCATACGTAGCTCGTAGGAGCCGGTGAGGCCGAAGGTATCTGCAATAATACGTCCTTGGTTACCTTGTGGAAATAGTCGAAACTGCCATTGAGTCTGCCGCCAAAGAAGCTGAAGTCAAGACCAAGGTCCAGTTGCTCCGACTTCTCCCACTTGAGGTCGGGGTTCGGGGTACGTGTGAGGGTAATGCCCGTAACGGTACTTCCATTGACGCCAAAGATAGTGCTCTTTCCCGTTGAACCTAACAACGCATGAGAAATCTTGCTCGGAATCTCTTGGTTACCGGTGATACCCCAGCTGACACGTGCCTTCAGATTGTCAAATACATTGAGGCACTTTATCCAAGGCTCCTCGCTGAGACGCCATGCAAAAGCGGCTGACGGGAAGGTACCATACCGATTATTCTTACCGAACTTTGTGCTGCCATCAATACGTAGGTTAGCCGTGAAAAGGTAACGGTCGAGATAGTTGTAGTTGACACGTCCGAAGAACGACTGCAATTCGTTGATGGTAATGTCACTGGTGCCGCTTATCTGGTCGCTTTTGTCTGAAAGGCTCAGATCGTAACGGTAGCCGATGTCTTCGATGAAGAAGCCGGTCTCGGCAAAGCCATAGACATAGTCACGGGTGCGCTGATAGGAATGACCCAATAGGAAGTCGAACTTATGTTTGTCCTTCAGGTTGAGGTTGTATGTAAAGTAATTTTCAATAAGCAGGTTGTGAGCTTCTACATTGTTTACGTCGAATGTACCGCCGTCGTCCATGTAGATAAGTTCCTCTTTCTGTTCCACCTTTCTGCTTGCCTTCATTTCGTCGAAGGCAACATTGAATTTGTATTTCAATCCTTTCACAAGGTCAAGCGTTGCAGTGGCGTTGAAGATTGCCCGATCGGTTTGTGTCTTATCACGGGTGAGATTTAGCATGGCCACCGGATTACGTTGTGTCTGGGAATACTGATAGTAGGAGCCGTCTTCATTCTTTATGGGGAAGGTCGGGTTGAGCCTTAGTGCCGAGAGAATGAGGTCGCCTTCAGAACCACCACTTTGTCCGATGGGCACTCGACGGTTGTCTATACGAGACACCGTGGTGTTGAGCTCCAGCAACAATCGGTCGTTGAGCAGCTTCTGCGAGAAGTAGAAGCGTCCGTTGTATTTCTGCTCACTACTGGTCTTGATGATGCCCTGCTGGTCTTGATAGGCCAGTGAAGCACGATAGCTGCTGCCCTTCATGCCGCCGCTGACAGTGATGTTATGACTATGAGAGAACGACGTGCGGAAGATTTCGTCCTGCCAGTCGGTGGAAGCACCGCCGTCAACGATGGTGTATCCGTATTTCTCTGCGGTCTCACGATATTCGTCTGCAGACATCACGTCAATCTTCTCGGGCAACCAAGATAGCGTAGCATAGGTGGAATACGTAACTTTCATGCGTCCTTCCCCGCCTTTCTTGGTCGTAATCATAATGACACCATTTGCACCACGCGCACCGTAGATGGCAGCGGCGGATGCATCCTTGAGGATATCGATGCGCTCAATGTCGTCAGGATTGATAAACTCCAACGGGTTCTTGCTGCCCGACACTCCTACACCGGAGATGGTTCCACCGGCAGGCTGCTGGTCATCAGAAATGTTCAAAGGCACGCCATCGACAACATAAAGAGGGTCCTGGCCGCTTCGAATAGAATTAGAGCCACGTACGCGGATAGTGACGCCGGCACCGGGCTCACCACCGTTGTTGGTGATGTTTACACCCGTAACACGGCCTTGAAGCATCTGCGTCGGACTGGAGATGAATCCTTTATTGAAGTCTTTTGTGCTTACACCGGCAATAGCACCTGTAAGGTCACCCTTTTTCATAGTGCCGTAGCCCACCACCACTACTTCGTTCAGGTTGTTGGAGCTTTCTTCCAGATGGATGTTAATGTGCTCTCCGGCCTTTACACTCTTGGTGTTAAATCCGATGTAGGAGATTAAAATGTTGCTCCCTTCATCAGCATCCATGGAGAAGTTGCCGTCTATATCGGTCACCGCCATGTGTTCGTTGTTGTCTTGTTGTCTCACCGTGGCTCCTATAACAGGTTCGCCCGAAGAGTCCACAACCTTGCCGGTCACCCTTATAGTTTTTTCGCTTGATTGTTGTCTTTCTTTTTTAGGGGTCGCATTGCTCTTGGTGATGAGAATGTGTTTGCCCTTGATTTCATACTTGTAACCTGTGCCTGCGAGCAGCTTCTTTAGAACTCGCTCCACGGTTCCTGAAGCGCCGTTCACGTTTACGACACGGTAAACATTAATGACTTGGTTGTCGTAATCTACCGACATACCCGACTGCTTTTCTATCAGTTCGAAAGCTGATTTCAGCGTCATGCCATCACCCTTTAGCCTTATGGTCTGTGCATTTATCGACAGGGAAGCACAAAACATTGCGGCAAATAGGATTTTGCGAAGGTTGTTTTGTCTGGATAGAAGCATAGTTAATATATTTTTTGGTTGACAGTTAAAATCAATGAATTTCATCACTTAACTATTACTAAGACAAGCAAAATGCCTTTAACACACAAGATTAATTCTAATTTTTTTGAGATTATATAGATTTTATTTAAATTTGCCACAACATGGATCAAGAACATGATATATTAAAA
>JBMNUW010000184.1:0-5195 GCA_050946475.1 Prevotella sp. | reverse complement strand
GTCAGCCGATTTGATAGGCGGAGCCAATATTCCCGGTAGTGGGTAACAACTGAGGGATAAAATCACGGGGCGTGATATATGAGATTACCCCCCGAACGGGGGTTCCGTCAACTTAGCGAGGGGATGAGGAAAATTGTACGCAATTTTTCGATTTCCCTCGAATGAAAGCGAAATGATATTACACAAAACCTACCCCGACCGGGGGTTGCGTTAATTAATCCATCACCAATTCATCATGATAAAAACATAACATGCAAACACAAGAATATCATTTACGCGACCCCCTGTCGGGGGTAGGTTCCACCCTCCGTCACAACGAGGAGAATCCCAATCGTCATCTGACATGGCATTTTGTTACTTGTCTGGGGCTGGGCTTGTTCCTCAAGGGTCTACTTGAATAAGTCATCTGCCACGACGACGCGCTGTACCTTGCCGCTGTGTTTACCTGTGGCAAGCCCATAAGTGGTGACAAGCGTGAGGTGGATGGTCTGCCGCTTGCTGAGAGAGGCGGAAAGGGCTTCAACACGATGCAGCATCTTGCGCTCTTCTTCCTGGTCGATGGAGTAAGGAGCAGAAGCAAATTTCATCTCGCAAAGGTTGACGATATTGTCATCACGCAGAATCAACATATTTACTTGCGCACCTTCCTGCTTTCCATCTCCTCGTTGGAACCAAGAGGAGACGGAGGTGCGTACACCGGCTATGCCCAATGCCTGTTTGATTTGCGGAATGTGCTGCCAGCAAACTTGCTCAAAGGCGACACCTCGCCAAGAGCGCATGATGGAAGAAGTGAGGTGGTCGTTCATGAAAGCCGTTTCTTTCTGGTGAGGTTCCACATATTTCAACCAAAACAGGCAGAAGTTGTCTATAAGCTTGTAGTATTCATCCGCTCCCTTACCGTAAGGAGAGTAACGCAGGATGAAATCACTCTCTGCAAGAGATGCCAGCGTATTGCTGAGTCCTCCACCAAGTGGCAGTTTTGTGGCTTGGGCTATCTCCTCTCGGGTGAAACCATAGTTGCGTGTGGAAAGTAGCCGGATAATCTTCTTGCAATCATCGGCATTGGTGAAGATGGCACGGAAGAGGCGGTTGAACTCATCCTGGAGTCTCGGTTTGTTGCCAAAGAGTATTTGGTCTGTGTTTTGCTCGAAATTTAGTCCTTTGCGGAAATAGCTCAGATAATAAGGTATGCCGCCAAACACCATGTAGCTTTGCAGAATGTCATAACGTGAAAGGGCAATGCCTTCGTGATTGAAGTATTGCTCGCATTCGCCAAGGTTGAACGGTGAAAGTTTTATCTCGCAGGTGAGACGGCCGTACAGTCCTCCCTTGCTTCGCGAGAGATTACTCAGAATCCATGACGTGGCACTACCGCAAACCACCAACATCATGTTGTCACGACCGCTGCACCATCCATTCCAGAAGCTCTCGAAAGCTGGAAGGAAGCCGCTACGTGGAGTGTCCATCCATGGCAACTCATCAAAGAAGACCACCTGCCGACTGCCATCGTCCAATCGCTGAAGCAGTTGCTCCAGCTGGAAAAACGCCTCCATCCACGTCTTTGGCTGCTTGAAGCCCTCAAGTCCTTGGTTGAGCATGGAATAGTAGAAGCTCTCCAGCTGCACTCTCATGCGGTTTCTCTCGCCTTCTTGATCCACAGGAGAGACACCCGTATGTTGGAAGGTGATACGGTCTTTCAACGCCTGCTTGATGAGGAACGTCTTTCCCACTCGACGGCGACCATAAACCGCCACGAATTCCGGGCGGTCACTCTCATAGAGTTTTTCCAACTCTTCCTGTTCCTGCTTACGGCCTATGATAGTACTCATAACTAATATTTATCTAATATTTAATGTTATATTCTGCCGCGAATATAGTAAAAATGTAGCAAACGGCAAAATATAATATACTTTATTCTGCCGATTGAGACAAAAAAAGCCCTGTGCCTGTGGCTCTCTCATTGCTTTTATTTTACGATGCTATCTATGTTATCAGAATTGTTCAATTTTCTCTTTCTTGTCTTATATGATATACTTGTACTTGCGAGATTCGAGATTTATTTTTCGAGATTAGTGATAACGTCCGCGCATTGAATGGAAGAACCTCTGAATTGGTCTTGTTGAAACAGCCGATAGAACTTTTTCATGCAATAAAAATCATTAATTGCTCCTGTTTGCAGAGGATTTTCATTACTTTTGCGGAACGAACATCAATCACAAGAAACTAAAGCGTAATAGATTCTATGAATATTATCAAGCCATCCTTCGAAATATGGGAGCAGGAACCCGGCGAACAAGGCATCTACCGACAGGTGGAGCGCGCCGGTCGGGTGTGTTACAAGAGTGAGAATCATCAGACAGCCGACTCAGCTTGGCCTTTTTGCGAACGGATGATAAAGAGCAGTCACACGGCAATGCTGGAGCATGGCACCGTCTATCTCACCTTGGACGGCAACGACGGGGAACAGCGAAAGGTGGCGGACCACTATCGGACGAATCGCTTCTCACGGGTGAAGGAGTCCGGCGGCAAGTTCTTTGTGACCACTAATTTCCGTGTGTTGGTGGAGAACGGCTGGACCGATGACCTGCGCTTTCTCACGCCGCCTTCTCCTGAGCATGAGCTACGTGTCACGGTGCACTTCACCACACAGATAGCCATCACCCGCGAGTACAACCGCCACCGCGTCAACTCTATGGCGGAGCAGTCCACCCGCTACTGCAACTACTCGAAGGAGAAGTTCGGAAGTGAGATAGCCGTTTGTCTGCCCGAATGGGTGCGTGAGGCGCAAGAAGCATCCCCAACGAATAATGCCGACCAACAGTCGTTCATGGACTTGGCGGCGAAGGTGGCTGACGGTTCCGCCACGGATTTGGAAAACTGGCGGTTTGCCAACTTGGCCGCCGAGCGCAGCTATCTCAATCTTATTGCTGCCGGTCGCCGTCCCCAGGAGGCACGCGTGGTGCTGCCCTTGGACACGCTGACGGAACTGGTGCATACGGCATTCATCACTGACTGGCTCCATTTCTTCGACCTCCGCGCCTTGGGGACCACCGGTGCTCCTCATCCCGATGCCAAGGCATTGGCGGCTCCGCTCTATGAGGAGTTCCGCCGTCGCTATCCTCAGTATTTCGAGGCTGCGAAGTAATCTCTTCCATAGCATGGGAAGGGATTCTTGATAGAGCGAAGTAATCGAAGGGGTGCCGGCAACCCTGCAGTGGATAGAAGAAGGAGATGACGAACATATAGATAGAAGTAGAGAGTAAGCATAGTTCTCTCTGTGATTCCATATCTTTTATGATATGTCCCAGCAAGGGAATGAATGTCTCCCACCTGGGTTAAGAACGTCTCCCACCTGGGTCACGAATGTCTCCCAAGTGGGTCTTAATCTTCTCCCAGGTGGGTTACAATCGTTACCCATTTAGGGCACGTCCTAAAGAATGTAGTTTTAGAATGTAAGTTGTGCTCCAACTAAGAGATTTATGGGTATTTTCAATCAAACAAACTATTCTATTAAGGTCTTACGAATCATAATTTATTGCGGACTACATGGACCCATTCAGAAACATTGTATAGCGCAAAGTGCAGGTAAAACATTATAATATACAAAGGTACTGAGTAATGCCGTCGTACTACAGATAGCCGAAATGCCCGTTATGGCAGGGGAAACCAGATTTCCCTTTGAAAGTATGTTTTGTATATTGGCAGTTTCGCGATTTAGAAGAAAGAGATAAATAGGACAACCGGTTATAAATGGAAGTTGTGGGCTTAGAATTTGTGAAACTTGAATGGAATAATCATAAAAAGAGCCATACCCGAATCCATCAAGGATTGGATATGGCTCTTTTCATGTATATCTACTAACAACAATCAGCACCCTTTAATTTGCTCTTATCAAAAGTTTATTCGCTCTTCATTCTTATAATATGTCCTTCATCGTCATAGAAGAGGGGCATGACCTTCAAGCTGCGAAGCCACGTCTTGCCTTTACTGGGTACGCAGTCATGATGGAAGAGATACCACTGACCATGATATTCCAAGATGCTGTGATGTGTTGTCCAACCTTCCACAGGGTCGAGAATTACGCCTTGGTAAGTGAATGGTCCGTAGGGGTTGTTTCCCGTGGCATAGCAGAGATAGTGAGTGTCGCCGGTACTATAGCTGAAATAGTAAACTCCGTGGTACTTGTGCATCCAGCTGGCCTCGAAGAATCGGTATGGATTGTCGGCGGTGAGAGGCTTGCCCTCTTTGTCAACGATTTCGATTGCTTTCGGTGCCTCGCCGAACTGGAGCATATCGTCGCTCATCCGTGCGATACGCGGAGCGAGAGCCGGTTCGCTGCCTTCCGGCAGGTGTTCGCTCTTGAGCATCTTGTTGTCTTGGAAGCGCTGTAGTTGTCCGCCCCAGATGCCTCCGAAGCAGGCGTAGATTGCCCCATCATCGTCCTTGAAGAGACAGGGGTCGATGGAATAAGAGCCGCGGATAGGGTCTGGCTGAGGAACGAAAGGTCCTTCGGGCCGGTCGGCAATGGCGATGCCGAGACGGAATACTCCATTGTAGTCTTTGCCGGAGAAGAGCAGATAGTAGTGCCCGTTAAGTTCCACCACATCGTTGTCCCACAGTTGTTTCTCGGCCCAGGGCACTTGGTCCACGTCGAGAATTTTGCCGTGGTCGATGACTTCGCCTTCCATGACGTCGTCGGTGGATAACACGTGATAGTCTCTCATTTGGAAATGTCCGCCGTCGTCGTCGAAGGCCGCTCCGCTTTCCCAGTCGTGCGACGGATAGATGTAAACACGGTCGTTAAACACATGGGCTGAAGGGTCAGCCATGAAATCTTTCGGAAAGAGGTATCTTGCTTTCATATATCGTTTATTTTTTAAAGGTTATTGTTTTTATTGGAATGAATCTTGATTTTAGATGGAAATAATGAACACGCATCCGAAAGATGCCACCTGTTCCGTCTGTTCTTTAACCCGTCGCAGGGTTGCCGACCCCCAACCTATACGACATCGTAAATTCAGACAGGGGCCGGCACAAGGCCGGCAACCCTGCAAAAGGCGTGTAATATGCTCAGACTCAGTCATTAAACATCTCGACAATTTGCTTTACCACAGGTTTGGGCTTGCAATTGCGGTCGAAGAGCAGGGGATAGTTGGTGCGCCCCTTAATTGGCCAGTCGTTGAGCCAGCTGTTGC
>JBMNUW010000183.1:0-5225 GCA_050946475.1 Prevotella sp. | reverse complement strand
AAAAGATAGTGACAAATCGACTCCACTAAATATAGATAAAAAGGCGTGTAACCCATATCGGTCACACGCCTTTTTGTTTGATGTGGCTATCTTAATTTTCTATTGTGCTTGTTACTCCTTTGCCACCCTCCACCTCAACTTAGGCACCAGTATCTTCATCGTCAGCAAAATGCACGACCACCCAAACATCACGACCACTCAGATCTATATCAACTTTATTGACCACAAGAAGGAAAAACTGCAAATGCGATAGAACTTGATGAATTGGAGAAGCAATAAACTATTAGAAATTAAGGAAGGAATTCTGTCTTAACTCTTTATTCCAACTTTTCCAACATTACAGCTACATCAAAGAATTCTTGTCCTATGTATTTGTATGGAGATTCCTTCTTTGCCAGCATTTCCAAATAGCTGTCAGCCCAAATGCCAGCTCTCATAGGACTATCTTCTTTCAAAGAGTTAGCCATTTGATCTTGCTTTCTGTTGGACATATAATCCAAGATGATAAGCAAAAAATCGTATGCGGACAAGTGTTGCCCTTCTCTTTGATACTTGCGTTTCAAGACCAACATCTCTTTGATTAAGTTCTTATAGTATGCTTCTTTTGCTGATAGTTTCTTTGTAGTGATGTTTTCAAATTTACAAAACAAAGGCACAAACATTGTATCAACGATTTCCGCCTTCTTCAGTTGCTCTAATTTCCTGATGAAAGCATCCTCAATTGATTGTATCGTATTTATATTATTGTTTTTGCCGAGTTGTTCCCTTATTTGGTTATAAATGTTTCCCTTGTGTTTGTCTATCGTTAAATTAACCGCAAGTTCAGGGAATACAAGACAGAAAGAATTGTCCATGTACTTGAAACCAAAAGTATAATTCAACGCTTTAGTGCCATTGTAGCTGTTTACTATTCTTAGGAAAGCCTTCCATCCATAATTCAAGAGGGGTTGTTTTTCATCAACATCACGTTCCATATAAACAGAAGCTACAGCTCTGTCTTTTGACATGCGGACTCTAAAAGGCTTAATTTGGAAATAAGAGTCCTTCTCGTTTCTCATAAATATCGACCGGGCAATGGTCATTCCTACTTTATAGGCTTCCTTATAAGTTATAGGATTATAGGAACGTTTGAAAATAGAGAACAGATGTTTTCTTTCAGGATCAACCAATGCCATGTATTCCTCTGCTAATTGTGGATGACTTTGGCTGTACCATAAATTTTCCTTTATGAAAGATACATTTCCATTTGTCTCCCAATAAACTGGTCTTAGTTCAATTTCGAAGAATAGGTCTTCGAGATTACAATTCTTTTTCACCATATATTAATCCTCCAAACTATCCATAAACACATCCAGCAATTGCTCGGCATTATCCTTGAGCAAGTGTTTTAGAAGTTGCACTTTGCCGATGTCGGGCCGGTTATTCAGTTTAATGCGGTAATTGCTTAATGCTGTCATGTATTCATGCATCTTGTCTTCGGACGAGAAGTTGTCGTCACGGAGTTTAGCCATGAAGGAAGCATTTTGCTTAAACGTATCAAACATCACAAGTTTCTCGTCCTTCCACTTCTTGATTTCCTCGGCGGTCAACTGCTCCTTTTCATTGAGTAGCTGTATGATTTCCAATACGCTTGTTCCTGTGTCGTTGGAATGAGAATCGTTACTATTATTATTGTTGTTGCCCTCATCTTCCTCATCGTCTTCATCCGGCAATACATCATCGGTCTCGCCTATGGTGATGCCGGGAATCTCATCACCGGTGTCGATATCGGGAATTACAGTGCTGTCTGCACCAGCAAACTCACTCATCAGACTGCGATAGATGCGGCAATATATCTCCCAAAATTTTAGGAATACAGAATCGTAGTATTTTGCATCAATCTCATACACATCCTGCAAGAACATAATGTTTGAGCCATATCGTCCATACACTCTACGAATGCGCTTTGCCTCATTGGGAATCTGCCGTGCAGTCTCACCGTCGGCATCATCGTCGCTGTGTGCCGAAGCCCGTTCAAATTCTTCTCGAATCCACTGTCTGACGGCATCTTCCATCTGTAATGTGAATGCCACGTTGTCACGATGCTTCTTGTAGCCTTCAAACCAGCGAACATAGGGCTCACTCTCTGTAAGGTCATCATATTCGGTCTCAACGTCGTGAGCCATTGTCTCCGGGTTGAAATCGCTCACGGTGATGTCACAATATTTCTTGAAAGCCTCACGGATGTTCTCCTCGTCCACATTCTGATATGTCAAATCTACAATGTGGCACTCCTCCTTGTATTTACATTTGCGGTCTACACGTGAGATTGTCTGAATGGCATTGATGTCTCTGATTTCCTTGTCGAGGAACAGCGAGTGTAGCTTAGGCTCATCAAAACCCGTCTGCAACTTATCCACCACGATAATAAGACCGTTCTTGCCGTTGCAGAACTCTTGTATCACGGTTTCTTCTCCTTTGCCGTCATTCATCGAAGCACACGACTCGTTTATCTGGTTGTCGCTATAGACGATGGCAATGGGTGCGTCTTTGTAACGTTCATATTTGGGGTCTTGGCATTTCTCTGCCATCAGTCTGCGGATAATGCGGCAGTAGTTGATGGCGTTAGGAATACTCGACACTGCCAGCATGGCTTTTCCCTGACCGTGAATCTTGCCGTAGACAAGGCTTACCAACCGATTAACAATGAACTGAGCCAGCTTTTCCATACGGTCGGGATTGCTATAGATAATTTCTTTAGGAACAGATACGTCACTATCCCCATCATGAACGAAGTCGAAGTCATCAGGAACCTCAAAGTTCAATGGTAGTGCTACTTTAATGATATGTTTTGTCGGGTCGAGGATATAGCCGTCGGCAATTGCTTCCTTCATGGTATAACTGTCAAAGGGAACCCAGAAAGGATACACGTCTGCACTCTTGAATTCACCGTACCTTGCCAAGACCTTTTCTGAAGGGGTAGCCGTGAAACCTACGATGAGATTCTTTTTCATAATATGTCCTGCGTCTGAGGTTACTTCCTCGTCAATGGCATCTTCCAGTTCGTCAAAGATGTTGATCATTTCCCGGTTGTTTTCTCCAGTGTTGGAGCGGTGAATCTCGTCAATGAGGAACACTACGCGCATTTTACTGAGTTTCTTATGAGCGCGGTGCAGAGCTTCCCTAAGTTCCATGAACTTCTGGATGTTCACTACAATGATGCGTCGGTTGCTGGTTAGTGCGTTTACAAATGTCTGCTGGTTTCTTGCTTCAATGAACATACTCTTGTCGATGTTCATGTTCATCATCATGGTGTCAAGTTGGTCGCGCAGCTGCAGTCGGTCCACCACAATCATGATTTTATCATATGCCCATTTCCCCTCATAGCGCAGGTCTTTCAGTTGCAGGGCTGTCCATCCTATAATGTTGCTCTTGCCAAATCCGGCGGCATACTGCATGAGCAGGGAATAGACATACTTGTTGTTGCAGAAAGAGTCGCGTTTGCTTACGAACTTCTCTATCTTCTCAGGCGGCACATTCATGTCCTCCATCTCGCGCCGCATTTTGTTCAAGTAGAAGTCGGGCTCCTTCTCATGGTCAAGCATTTCCTTTACACGCGCCATAATCTTGTCACAGCCAAACTTTTGCTTGGGTCTCGGAGCGATGAGCGTGCCACGGTTAGACGTGCGCGTCTTCTTCCCATTCACGGTGACATAATTATATTTAAGGAAGTTGTAGTAGAGAATCTCTTTTTCTATCATCTTTTTTGCATAGAGGTTACTCATTACTTCCTCAAACCGCTGATGCTCCGACAGTAGTCTGCTGCTGACGGGATAGATCTTGAATTGCTTCAATATGGCAGGCGTCAGTGTTGATACGCTCTCCGTGCGCTCATAGAATCCACGCCGTGCCTCGTCGAAGAAATCTTGTATTCCACGCATCACGTAGGTCTCGTTTATGTCGGTTGCCACCAGATGGATGGCTCTTTCAAACATAGAAAGAGTTTTCTTGCGCTCGTCTTTTACGCCTTCAGGATTCCACCGCTGTCGGTCTGCCATTCCCTTCACAGCCTCCAAATAGTCAGTAATAATTTTCTGCCTTCCCTGCTTTGCTGCCGTCTGTCCGTTAGTGACGCTCTTTAGCTCTAAGTAGCCTATGAAGATGCCATTCAGAAAGAAGGTGATATCGGGACGTACTTTCAGCAGGGTGATGCCATCACAATCAATATTGTGTGGCATTTCCTCTACAGCGGAAAAGATGTTCATCTTGAATTCCGAGTCGCCGCCCAATTCTGTGTCAGAGACATAGAAAAGTGGTATCGACTCGCCTTCGAAGGTTGCTCTTTTATTCTGGTTAAAGAAAGTAGCAGCATTGGTGGAATTGAGCAGTCGGGCTTTCACAAATTCCTTTAGGGTCTCTGTCAGTTCCTCCTCGTCTTGATGGTGCTTGCTCATCAGAGCTTTCCATGCTAATGGGGCGGCATTTTTCACAAATTCTGCCAACTGTGAGGGAATGAAAAGGTCATTGCTTACTATGTTGGGTGAAGTCTCTCTGTAGCCCAGTCCTCCTTCTGTCTCCGGGCGGCAGAGATATTTCATTACGTATTCGTGTTGGATTCTTGTTTCTACTACAGGCATGATAAGGTAATTTTGATTGTTTATAGGTAACTTGTAATTTTAATTACACACAGAATACAGAATCAATTTATTTATCATCTAATTCCTCTGTCTCTGCGTCTTGGACCGGAGGAAGGTAGTCACTCGCTTTTGCTGATGATATAACAGAATGACCCAATTGAGATTCCAATTTGTTCCTTGCTACTTTAGCGACGCTACCACCTTCTTTTGCAACTTTCTTCTGCTGACGGTATCCGTGTGGATCTTTTTGCTTAGAAAGTTCTGTAGCTGAAGCTTCTGCTAAGATGTTGAATGCCATTTCAAGGTTGGTCATATTGTCCCGAAGACTTTCTTTCTTCAGACCTTTATGCTGTTTATATTGTTTGGTGGTCATTCCGCTCCATTCATGAGTGATAATGTCCGTAAGCGAAGCATATTCAAATCCTTCTTTAACGCCTGTGCGTTTCCACTCATCGGTAAGCTCCTTTCGAATTTCAATGGATTTTATTCTTCTGTTAATCCATTCCTCCGAGTATCCGAGGCGTCTGTAATCTGCTACTGCTTGGTCAATACTCAGTTCAGGGTCTTGCAGCTGGTCAAGCCTTGTGCTTGCCACTTGAGCCATCCACT
>JBMNUW010000182.1:0-5287 GCA_050946475.1 Prevotella sp. | reverse complement strand
AGAAGTTGTTCAACGTCAGTCCCACACGGCCGATGACACCGGTCTGTCCCCATCCGAGAGAGAACTCTATCTGGTCGTTGGACTTCTGTTCAAGGTTCCAGGTGATGTCTACCGTTCCGTCCTCACCGTTTGGTTCCACATTGGGGGCGACCTTTTCCGGATCGAAGTGTCCCATGGAAGCGATTTCACGTGCCGAGCGCATCAGCGACTCCTTTGAGAAGAGGTCACCGGGTTTGGTGTGCAGTTCACGACGCACCACATTTTCGTAGATACGTGTGTTACCGTTGATACGCACGTGGCTCAGACGAGCCTGCGGTCCCTCAATGATGCGCATCTCCAGGTCAATGGAGTCACCTTCGATGTTGACCTCGGTAGGCTGTATGTTCGAGAACACGTAACCATTGTTATAGTAAAGGTTCGCCACGGCATCGTCGTCTTCCTGCAATCGTTTACCGAGCAGTTTCTGGTTGTAAACGTCGCCCTTCTTCATGTTCAGTACGTCTGCCAGCTGATCGGTAGGATAAACAGTGTTGCCCACCCATGTAATGTTGCGGATGTGATATTTCTGCCCCTCGTCCACCTTAATATATATATTTACGTGGCGGGGATCGTAGTTCCACACGCTGTCCTCGACGATAATGGCATCGCGATAACCCAGCTCATTATATTTTTCGATGAGCTTCTCCTTGTCTTCCTTCCAACGTTCCGGCGTGAACTTCTTGGATTTAAGGAAGGTAGAGAATTTGCCGGCCTCATGGGTCTTGGCAAAGGCTCCTTTCTTAAGGAATCCACCCTTGATACGCGAATCCTTGAGTTTCTCGTTACCGTCGATGATAATCTGATGTACCTTGATTTTCTGCTTCTTGTCAATGATGACATCGAGAATCACCTGATTCTTTCCCGTCACGTCGTCACGCTGTTGAATGGTGATATCGGCGTTTTTGAATCCTTTGTCGTCAAAATATTTCTTGGCGAGGATTTTGGCACGGTCAATCATGTTAGGGGTGATTTGTCCACCCTTGAGAATACCGAGCTTCTTCTCCATATCCTCTTTCTCGCTCTTTTTCAGTCCCACGTAGTTGATTTCCGAGACGCGGGGCCTGGCTTTGAGTGCAATGTGGAGGAAGATTTTGTTCCCCACGATAGAGTCGGCGGAGATTTGCACGGAGGAGAAGAGTCCGTGACGCCAATAGCGCTTCACGGCGTCGGTAATCTCGTTACCAGGCACGGTGACATGTTGCCCGACTGTGAGGCCGGAGATTCCGGTGAGCATATAGTCCTCGTAGCCTTCGATGCCGGAGACGTTGAATCCGCCGATAATCAGGTCACGGGGCGAACCGGCGTAAGTGACATCGGGATGGATAATCTTGTCTTGAGCTTCTGCCACAGCACTGCATGAGAGCGCTATCACGGCTGCGAGCATCTTCGTTTTGTTATAGTGCATAAGCCTGAACGAAAACCCTCTTGGGAACGGAGGGTGTGTTGATATGATTGATATGTTATAATATTGTGTATGTCGAGGTCATTTTTCCTCTTCCACCTGTTTTTCGGTCTTTCCAAATCGCCGCTGTCGTTTCTGATAGCTTACGATGGCTTGCCGAAGGTCGGCTTCTGAGAAGTCGGGCCAGTAAGTGTCACAGAAGTAAAGCTCTGTGTAGGCAAGTTGCCAGAGCAGGAAGTTAGATATGCGGACTTCTCCTCCGGTACGTATCAGAAGGTCGGGGTCGGGCATGAAGTTGGTCTCGAGATGTCGATTGATGACATCCTCATTGATGTCGTCAACACTCTCATAGCCTGCCTTGCCTTCGTCGTGGAGCTTCATGATGTCGCGCATAGCCTTTGTCAGTTCCCATCGTGCCGAATAGCTGAGAGCCACCACCATCGTCATCTTCGTGTTATTGGCAGTGTGTTTTTCAGTCTCTTGCAATTTACGGCGAACGGCTTCTGGCAGTCGTCCAATGTCTCCTATCACGCGGAAACGGACATTGTTTTTCATGAAGATTTCATCCTCAAGGGAGGAGAGCACCAGTCCCATCAGAGCCGACACCTCTTCGGCTGGCCGATTCCAGTTCTCCGTGGAAAAAGTGTAAAGCGTGAGATATTTCACTCCGAGGCGTGTACACTCAGACGTAATACGACGCACGGTTTCCACACCTGCCTGGTGGCCGTAGCTGCGTTCCTTGCCGCGTTCGGCGGCCCAGCGTCCGTTGCCGTCCATGATGACTGCAATGTGCTGCGGAATGCGTTTCATATCGAGTTCTGCCATATTATTCCTTGTTACATGTTTGACATTTCGCCATGAAGCTATAGGTCAGCGAGATTTTCAGCATCGAATAGCAGTCAGTGTTCTTGAAAGCACCGCTGCTGTGAATATAGTAGGGGTCTTTAATACCATCGAGTTTGTCACTGAGCGAGAAGTGCATGGCCCATTCGAGACCCAGATTGACCCGTTCGCCCACCTTGCATTTCACGCCGAGACCTATGGGGATGTTCATTGTGGTAGCCTTGGCATCGCCACTGACGGTCGTCACGCCGAGTCCCCCCATAATAAAGGGTGTCACTCTTTTTGCGCCACGATAGTCACGCCCGGTTCCATAGGGCCAGAAGTTATATTCATAGGTCAGACTGACATCGTAGAGTTTGTTGTCGAAGTCGTATGGCTCTTCACTGTAGTCATCGTAGTAGGTTTCGACATCTGCCGAAGAACCTTTGAGCTTGCCGAAACTCACATCAAGGCGCAAAGCCATGTATGGGTTGAATACATAGCGACCCATTATTGATGCAGCGGGTTGAAGGTCTTTGGTTAGATTGCCGTTGAAGTCGCCCAGATAACCGGACAGTCCCCCTCCCGCTCCTAATTCAAGCCGATACTCAGGGTCGTCCTGAGCCGAAGCGGAGAGTGTGGTTGTCAAGAGAAAGAACAAGGCTAAGGTCTTCAGCATGGACAGGTTTTTGAGCCACGTGTTCCAGAAACGGCGATGCCTCATCTTGACGTATTCCTTGCTGTGCGCTGTTCCTACTGACATTACGCTTTCATTTCACAAACGACTGTTGTTCCGTGGCCCAGGCGGTACGGGCGAGTTGTCCGCTCCACACCTTGCTGTCGTTGGCCTTGGAAATATAAATGACATGCCCTTCCGTGCTGGTCATACCGAATTCGGACTCTGTTAAACCGAATTCCGTGGGCAGGTCGTATATGCTGTCGGAGGTCCAAACCAGACCTTCGTCTTCACTATCGTAGAAGGTGGAGAAGTCGCCTCCCAGGGCAAGCAGTCCGTCATTGTAGGCGATAGCCTGCAGGTAAGTCCAGTCGGGAAGCACGCCGTAAGTGCGGTCTACGGTGTAATAGCTCCAAGGCTGCTCTTCGGCAGCCTCATCCTCCTGTTCCAACTTGCTCCAGACAACGGTCGAGCCGTCGGACGATCCGATAAGTATCAATTTATAAGTATCCTCGTTTACACGATGCTTCTTGCAGACAAAATTAATGTTGTCGCTTGGCAGCAATGAGGTTTCGTCGTCGAGACTGTCGAGCGTCCATGTGGTTCCATTGTCCGACGAATAATAAATGCCGGCGGTGCCAAGGGCATAAAGGCGTAACGGACTGCCACCTATGAGTTGGTTCAGTGCAGAAGCAGTACCTGTCGACTCCCATGTAGCTCCGTCAGAAGAACGATAGATTACACCGTCGCTGAGCACGTAAAGGTAACCGTCTTTGGTGACGACATTCTTGTAAGCATCAGCATCGAGATTGATGTTAGAAGAAAGCGACGTCCACGTGGAACTGTTCATCTGATAAATCACGGTGGCATCGTCTTTTACTCCGAAGAGAAAGACAGTGTCGCCCAGGGATACGAGACGTCGGTTGCCAACTTCGGCCAGCTCATCATTGGAAGTGTAGCCCCAGCTTATTTCGTCACCGGTCTGCTGATGTACATTCACATGAATGGTATAGGTCGAATATTCCGTGCCATAATTATTGTATACACGAGCGGTAACAGGAGATGTGAAATCGATACTGTCGGAACTGGAATAGTAGGCCAGCGAATCCTCTCCTGCTTGATTTTTCAATACGAGAACAACGACCCCTCCGTTCTTAGTTCCTATGGTGCACACCACCTTGGAGGCATCCACCCCCTGCGGCAGCGAGTCGGGGTTGTAGACCGTGTGGTCTATCTGATTGATATAGAATACGGTGGAACTGCCGCTATAGGTCGTGGTATAGGTGCTGTCCGATCCATCGCTGGCGGTGGTCGTCAGCTTGCGGTTAAGCGTTCCGAGCGTGAAGCTGGTGATTGCTGTGTCGTTGTAATAAGTTATCTCATCGTCATCGCTACTTAGACATGAAGTCAACGAGAAGACGGAAAGAGCCATCAAGATGATGACCGAGAATCTGTTAATCATTACGCGCGTACTATTGATTATAGCTGCAAATTTACTTAGTTTTCTTCAAATACTCACCTTTTTGTCTCTTTAATTATATAAAATATGGAATAAACCCTATCTTTTTAACAATGCATAATGCATTGAATATTTCAAAAATCCATACAAACTGTTTTTTCCTCCAACAGGCTTCTCTCCTCTTCCGCACCATAGCCGGAGCAGGCTCCGCAAAGCGATGTCTGCCGGGTCCACCGACTCATATCCGACATACGCACCTGCAACACGCGCGCAAGGGCGCGGAATGTCTGTGGACGACACGGACAGACACCAAAAAGGCGGCACGATCACTCGCGCCGCCTCTTGTTGGAAAAATGTTAACGTATGTTGGTGTGCTTTAGAGCTATAATACTCAGCACCGTCATAAATAAGACCGCAGCCAACAATACGGTCGATTCAAAATCTAATAACATAATCCTAATCTTTACCTTAATAATCTATCAAACTACTAACCTAATGAAACTTTATTGAATACCTTCTCACGAAGATGCTGCAAAGATATCGATTATCGACCCGTCTTCAGCAGTTTTATCTCGCAATTCTCCCTTTGGCTCGATTTTCTTGATTTAGGTCAAACATACTTACCGAAAATCGGATATAGATATGTGCAATGCAATAAGCATTATGAATTATGAATTGTGAATTATGAATTAAGAAAGAGCCCGCCTCCACACGGAGACGGGCTCTTATATAATTATTGTAGGTCTAAATGTCCTATATGGCTTAGAGCTGGGGACCAGCAGCTACGAGAGCCTTACCAGCCTCGTTGCCCTCATACTTCTTGAAGTTCTTGATGAAGCGAGCAGCCAGATCCTTAGCCTTCTCGTCCCACTGAGCAGCATCAGCATAA
>JBMNUW010000181.1:0-5410 GCA_050946475.1 Prevotella sp. | reverse complement strand
ATTTAATAAATGTAGTGGGTGAGTATTTGGAGAGACCAAATTGGATACTAACGCCCACTCTCGTAGCGATCAGCCACAACATTCCAGTCGACAATTTGCCACAGGGCTTTCAAGTGATCAAGTCGACGGTTTTGATAGTCTAAATAATAGGCATGCTCCCAAACATCAAATCCAAGCAGGGGCGTGAGATGGTCTTTAAGTGGGTTGCCGCCGTTGACATAGTTTTTGATAAAGAGTTGTCCCTCTTTGTCGCTTGCAAGCCACACCCATCCTGATCCGAAGAGAGAGGCACCAGAATTGACGAATTCGTCTTTGAACTTTTCCAGGTCCTGCCATTTATCCTTAATGGCCTTTGCGAGACGTCCCGTCGGTTCACCTCCACCGTTAGGTGAAAAGGCTGTGAAATATAAGTCATGATTGAGCATTTGCCCGGCGTTGTTGTATAGGGCACCATTCGATTCCATTACAATTTCCTGCACCGATTTGTTTTGCCATTCGGTACCCATTATTAGTTTATTTACGTTGTTGACATAAGTCTGAAGATGTTTTCCGTAATGCAATTCAACTGTAGCTTTACTAATGATGGGTTCCAAAGCATTTGTAGCATAGGGGAGTTTTACGAGAGAGAAAGGCTCTGTGCCTTTCTGTGCTGCCGCATCTTGTACCGTTGCAGCAAGCAGAAGGGTGTAAAGGGTCTTTTTCATTGTTAGTTCTGTAAAAAGTGAAACATAAAAATATTATCTCCGCTGCAATATTAGTGATTTTTTCTGATACCTACAAATAGCAGAAGGTAATATTTCGTATTTTTATGGAATACGAGGCAGTTTGTATAAATTAATAAATAAAGTTTTTGAGGATAATGAACATTTTAATAGTAGTTCTATTCCTTGTTTGCTACAATCGGTATAAGCATGCCCCCTTAAAGCATGACGATGATAAAATGTATATTTTCAAGTTATAGTTCGGTATTTGATAATCAATTTTCTTTAATATTGCTCACATCGGCATCTGAGTCCTTGTCGCTCGGAACGTTACCGTCAGCTTTCTTATACTGAGAAGGCATTACTCCGAAGTAATCTTTAAAGTAACGGGAGAAATAGCGTGGAGAGTTGAATCCCACTTTGTATGCTACTTCGCTAACATTGAGTTCGCCAATCTTTAGTAGTTCAGCTGCGTGTCTTAATCTTATATTTCGGATAAATTCTGAGGGCGTGCTACCAGTGATAGAGAGCATTTTCTTGTAAAGATGCACTCTTGACATAGATAGCGCTTCGCTCATGCTCTCTACAGAAAGTTCAGTATTCGAGAGGTTATCCTCAACATATTTGGTAGCTTGAGCTAAGAGTTTCCTGTCGGTAGCGGGGAGTTCGCTCATCTTTGGCTTTCCCTTATCCACAATGTCGTTTCCTTGTGGTATCGCTTGATGCCATTTAATGAGGTTATCCATACGCAATTGAAGCATGTCGAAGTCGAATGGCTTTGTAATATAGTCGTCGGCTCCATTGCTTAATCCTTCCATCTTGTATTCGGAGGAAAGACGTGCCGTGAGCATCACAAAAGGTAGATGAGCAGTCTTAGGGTTGCTCTTTACCTTTCGACAGAGTTCGTTACCATCCATTTCAGGCATCATAACGTCGCTAAGTACAATGTCAGGCTCCTTTTCTTCAATCATGTTGAGAGCTTCTCTGCCGTTGGCTGCTGTCCTGACTCGGTAGTGTTCAGATAATTGTTCGGCCATGAAGCCTCGGAAGTCGCTGCTGTCGTCAACTACGAGTACCTCATATCTAACACTGCCGTCAATGTTTCTGATGGCATTGTTGCCTTCTGGTTGTTCGGATGATGTGTTATCTGCCTGATCTTCTATATAATAGTCAAGAGGCTCTTCAATCTTATTAAAGTTCTCGGGCGCCGGAAGAGAGGAATCATAGCGATAAGGCAGGTTTACGATGAATGTACAGCCACCACCTTCACGGTCTGTCAGTTTTACATTTCCTCCAAGTGCAACGGAATATTGCTTGACAATACTCAACCCGATACCCGTTCCTGATGTTAGGACAGTGTGGTTATCTGAGGTCTGATAGTAGCGATCGAAGATGTGCGTTTTCTCTTCGTCGGAAATATTCTTGCCAGAGTTCGAAACTGTAATTTGAAACCATTTCTCTGTCTTAGTTCCATCATTTCCCTCTGCATCTAACAGGCGAGCTTCGAATTCTATTTCCCCGTTAACAGGGGTGTACTTGAAGGCATTTGAGAGAAGGTTCATTACAATCTTGTCATATTTGTCTTGATCGAACGTCATTTGCAGCGTGTCGGGACTGTAATGATAATGGAATGTAATGCCTCTTTTTTTCACCATGTCAAAGCTGCGAGCTAGAGCGTCAGTAATTTCCATGATGTCACCGGTGACAAGATGAAGTCGTTCTTCGCCTTTTTCTATTTTCCTAACCTCAAGAGTTTGGTTTACGATATTGAGCAGTCGGATGGAGTTGCGTAAGATGAGAGCGACGGTTTCTTTACGTTTGGGGTCAGTCTCTTGCTTGAGTAATCGCTTCAGAGGCGACACTATGAGGGCTACAGGAGTGCGGATTTCGTGACTGATGTTTGTAAAGAATCTCAGCTTCATTTCGCTGATTTCCCTTTGACGTGCTTCTTGCAATTTCTTTTGCTCTTCCTTCAATTTCCGGTATTGTCGGCTCATAAACCATTTGTAAGCAAACCATATACCTGCTCCTAATAGCACAAGATAAACAATAATAGCAAATGTGGAGCGCCAGAATGGTGGAAGAATCGTGATTTCCAGTGTGCTGGTTTTTGCACTGGTACTTCCATCTCGATTAATGACCTTTACTTCGAGCGTGTAGTGCCCAGGAGAAAGATTGGTGAAGGTGATGCTGGGACGACCTTCTGCTGTTAAAAGCCATTTGTCATTAAGACCTAGCAAACGGTATTCGAATCGTGCTCGCTGTGGAATCTCAACATGGTCAGAAGCAAGCAGAATTGTAAAAGTATTGTCTTTTGAATTGAGACGGAGGTTATGACTGGTCTCGAGTGATTGACTGAGTACGACACGTCCGTCATATTCTTGTCCTACGTAAATGGTTTGATCAAATATCTCAAGACCGCTGAAAAGTGCAATGGAATGATTAGCGGAGTTCTCGGCTTTGGACGGGGCAATAAGATTTATGCCGTCTGGGCCTCCTGCCACTATATTACCTTGTTGATCTAGGAAGATGCTGCGGAAATTGAGTTGGCGGTTTTGCAGTCCGTCTAGATTGTCATAATAGGAAGTGAAAAAAAAGATATCGTCGGCTGTCATACGTACTTTTATGCGCACCATCCCATGATCAACAGCAGCCCATAAGCTGTGGTCGTTGTCTTCTACGATAGAGGCTGCTACTTTAGGTTCATTGAAGACATGAAAAACGGCCTGAGTCTTGGGATTATATACGTCAAGTCCAGACATTGTGGCAATCCAAATAAGTCCGCGGCTGTCTTCGATAACTTGGTTCACCGCAGAACTGGAAAGGGGCGAATTATTTTTCTTGGATTTGCCGTTGGTCACGATGCCACTTCGGGGATCAATAATGGAAAAGCCGAGCGCATGGCCTACAAGAATACGACCGTTTTCCATTTTGAAGACAGAGGTTACTTCGTCAGATCGTAAATTAGAATTGCGTGAGTTGAAGGTGGTGAATTTTTGTGTAATGGGATCCAGTAATTGAACGCCCCCTCCGTGGGTACCCACAACAATTCGATGTTGGTTATCTTCGGTTAATGACCATACGCTGTTGTTGGATAGTTGACCCTTCTGTGCGATAAAGTATTTTTTTGAGGCTCCTTTTATTCCGACGAGTCCGCCTCCGTCAGTGCCAAACCAAAGAGTACCATCACTGGCATGCAAACTTGTTACCACTCTGTTACCCACTACAGAGATGACGGAATTGTTGGCAGAGTTAAGGATATTTTGGGTCGGATCAAAAGTTATAATGCCGCTGTTGTTCGTGCCAAGCCACAACAGGCCATTAGGTGTCTGCGTTATTGTGCAGATGTCGCCTACTGGGAAAAATGTGAAACGGAGCATGTGTGGCGATAAGTAGGCAACACCATTGCGTAGAGTGGATATCCACGTTCCACCTTGACGATCGATAAGTATATCTGTTATGGTGTTGTCAGGCAATCCAGTTGTGACTCCAGGCTCATGAAGATAATGCGACACTTTTTTTGTATTTCGATTGAAGAGAAATACGCCGTTGTTGTAAGTGCCAATGATAAGGTTACCTTTATTTCCTTCGATGAGTCTCTGAATTTTGATGCCTTTAGAATTAAAAGAAAATCCTCTACTACTACACCAACTAGAGAAATCTTCATACCATCTTTTTGCCTTACGGTCATAAATTTTCATGACGTTGGCTGAGAACAGAAAGATTTGTCCGTCTTTACTGATGTAGGTCTTGTATTCATCGCGACCATAGCGCTTGTAGAGACTTGCCAATTTGTGTCCCACCCAATCAATTTGTTGTGTACGGATGTTGGCAGTGTAAACCATACCAGTGTTAAGAGAGAAAAGAAGCATATCACCTCGTTCTGAGATTGAGGTGACGGTGCCTCTTATGTATCTTCTTTCTGCTGATGTTCTTGCCTTCAACAATTTTACGTTGCCACTATAGGTGTTGTAATAGTAGCAACCTACATTGTAGACAAAAATCCAAAAGTTTTTTCTCTTGTCAATATGAATGAAATAGGGTACACCTTTCATGGAATGTTTCCTCATCCATGAAGTAATGTCTCTATTTGCTGTTTCTGTTTTTGGGTCAAAAATACAATATCCTCCGATGGTCTTCAACCATAGTTGCCCGTTTCCGTCTTGCTGTATGGAGTTTATCCAACTGTTGGTGATGGTTCGATAATTTTCGAAATCAGCATAGTAGTTTTTGAATCGGAAACCGTCGTATCGTGCCAGTCCGTTGTTTGTACCTATCCAGATAAATCCTGTTTTATCTTGAAAGATACAGTTTGTTTGGTCATTGGGCAGTCCGTCAGTAGTGCTCAGCGTCCATAAGTTGTTCGCAGGATCATTTGCAGCTGAAACTGTGGGCATGAGCAGTATCAGTAGTACGACTATGCATGCTCTGGCAATGCTGCGTAGGCTTATGAATGTGAAATGCAACTGCATTGTTTATTCTCTATTTATTTTGTATCTGTTTGGCAATAATAGTTGTCTTTGCTGCTGGAAACTCTAATTTTTGTCCCGACGTTATATTATTTTGTCAGCCTTGGTTAGTGCCAACGGTAAGAATGATTATATGCAACGAGATATGGTATAAAGTAGAATCTATCAGATCTTATACTTTGTTGCAAAAGTAAGAAAAAAAACAAAGAAACAATAAAGTTCTGTTGATTATTTTAATTA
>JBMNUW010000180.1:0-5594 GCA_050946475.1 Prevotella sp. | reverse complement strand
ATGCTGCCGAAACAGGCGTTGATGACTGGGTTGGCATGGCACCAAGCCACGATGAGCAGGGCAAACTGCTCCGTCACCTTCGTGTCGTCATCGAGAAGCTCCATCAGATGCCGGCGCTGCTGCTCGCTCATTTCGGGGAGATGGGTACCGGTGCGGGCATCGTCCACGATTTTCGGCATACGGCTCTGTCCCACATATTCCAAGACAGGCTCAATGAGGTTGTTGCGCCGGAGAATACGGATTGCCACCAAACGGTTGAACCATGTGTAGGCAGCCTCCTCATACACATCCTTGATGCCCACCTGCTGCACACGGTGTTGGAGCGACATCCACTGATGATAGAAGCTCTCGCTAACGGTCTGTCCGTTCCAGATGGCACCGCCCTGCAACAGTTGGGGCACCATGTCAGGCTCCGCTTCTCCCTTCGGCGTGAAGCCCAGCTTGAGTATCTTCGCCTCAACGCCCGCCTTCAACTTGTTGCGGGCATCCACCGCGAACTTCTTTATATTGTTGGTATCCATGAACTTATCTCCTTTTAGTTTGATTTCTACTTTGTGATGATTACCTCATATCCGTCATTGATGTCCGACATGATTTGCGCCTTCAGTTTGGCAAGATAGTGGTCCACATCCTGCTCCGACTTGAGAGGCTCTGTGGTGCGGGTCTGCAGGGCGCAGTTTCTCACCTTGCTCTTCGGCTCACCTCCATCGTCGTCTCCGCTGGGTTTCACAGGCCGGTTTCTGAGAATGACGGCACTCTGCTCGGCATAGAACTGGTCCGTATTCAGATTGTGGTCCAGCACCAGAATGTTTTCCGAGGCTGTCCTTGACTGAATCACATAGTCTTTATTTGCCAGTACATTGCGGCTCACTCCCTGCTGGTCGGCAGCCTGATAGAGTTGGTCGAAGGTCTGCTCATAAGCCTGCCTTATTTGTTCGCGCTTGCTCTCGCGTATCTGGTTGAGCGTTTGGGTGAGACTGTGCTGTATCTTGATGTACTCCCGCATCTGGATGGGCCATTCTGCTTCCGCAATGCCGGAAATCTTTTCCACCAAGGGTTGTTGGTCGGCTGGCACAAACTTGAAGTTGTCCTTGTTGTCACGCGCAAAGTCTATCAGTGCCTTGTATTTCGGCATCTGGTCGTGGATGAACTGTATGACCTCCTTGCAGGTGTCGATAAGCTGGCGAAGGCTGTCCTGCTGAGAGATGAAGGTCTCGAAATACTTCACGGTGTCACGCTCTTCCAAGATGGCGTCGAATATCGCCGTCGCCTCATGAATGGGCTGCACGAAACGGTAGCTGTTGTATTGTGCCTCAATGTCGTGGTAGTGGCTGCGGATGCTCTTCAGCCCGTGGTCGCCCACTTCGCCGCGGGATATGCGATAGAGTTGCTTGCCGTCGGTGGTGGAAAGCTCTGCCATGCTGCCAAAGACATTCTTCCAGGCACTGAGGAACCCATTGATGAGTTCCTGGGGCAGTGCCTGTGCCTTCCGGAGCGTGAACTTGTTGGACTCGTTGAGGAGATGGCCCGCCACCACGGAGGGGTCCACATTGGGATTGTTGCTGTAGGAATAGTCTCTGCTATGGCGGCGCACCAGTTCGTTGATGACATAGAGGGTGCTGATGTTGTCCCAGCCATAGGGCGCCTTGGCAAACTTGGCGACAACGTCGGACACGTTGACGTCGCCGAACTGACGGTTCAGATAAACCTCCACCTCGCGCTCCGGCTCGGTGAGTTCGGCATAGGCTCCCTCGTAATCGCCGTTCTGAATCGGTCGCAGGATGGCATGTCGGAGCTGTTCGCTGTTGTGGGGATAGTTGGGCTTGTCCACCAGTCCAGCCTTCGTATAGATGCTGCCCAAATGCTTCTGCAAGGCGAAATGATAGCGGTCGGCTCCGTGAAGGGTGGTCAGTTCCGGGTCTTCGAGGATGGACACTCCGGAAACGACAGGGCAGGAATCCAATATCTTATGAAGTTCGGGCGCTATCACCGTCTCCTTTATCTCCTGGGCACGCTTCTCGAACTCCGAGCGAATCTTGGCGTTCTCGGCATCCGGCGCGGGGGTCGCCAAGTACTTCTGCACCTGACAGTACCAATAGAACTGATTGGCAAGACGATGATTGCCACGATACTGCGGTGCCAGATAGAAGATAAGGCGTGTGCCCGAATTTCTCATTGCCATCACCGTGAGATTGTCGTAGTCCTGGTCCAGGGAGAAGTCCACGGTGACGTCCGGATTGTTGGTGCTCAGGAAGGAACGCTGCTTGATGGTGGCGCCCACCGTGAAGGAGCGGGTCTTGTACTGCTCCTTGTTCTTGGGATTGCCAAAATGCTTGAAGATGATGTCACGCAACTGCTCCGCCTGAGAGTTGTTGTCAACAGTCTGACTGCCTATCAGCGCGGCGACCTTCATTTCCTCCTCTGACTGGAAGGCATAGGTGTCGGGCGCGCCGTTCTTGCCCGGTTCACGGCGGATGATGTTGTTCACGCAGAAATAGTCAAGAATCTTCTCCACCTCCGTCTTGATGGTGAGGCGGGGCACACTGACATCCTTGATGAGCAGACTGGTGATGTTGTCAACGCTGGCGGGGAAGTAGAGCTTGTTGTTGTCGCTGATGTTGCATATCATGAAGAGCGTGTTGGCAATGCGGACAGCCAGTTTGGAATCGCCCTCATATTTCCTGGCAATGTCGATGGCGGTGGTGATTGCCTTCTGACCACGCGCCTGAAGCCCCTCTTCGAACATGCTGTTGTAAAGCTCGTCGAAAGCGATGAACTTGCCCACCTCCTCGTTCATCTTCTGCTTGGCTGTGGCATGCACCACCTTGATGATGCTGCGCTCGTTGCCCTTCACTTCCTTTGCCACATAGCCCAATTTGAGGAAAGAGTCGAAGACCTGCGATATCAGCTTGAACTGATAGGGCACAAAAGGATAATAGTCTATGAACGTCTTTTTGCTGTCGTAGACGGAATAGCTGTTGGGCAGCTTGAAGTGGAGACTGAAGGAACTGCTCAGTTTGTCGTACATCTCTCCCAACATGGGCTTCACCTCTTCCTTCTTGTCGAGGATACGCTTCTGCGTGATGACCTCCGGCTGCGTGCCCTTGAGCGACACATTCACCTCGAAGCGCCCCTTGATTTTTCCTTCCTTGTCCTTCTCGTCAGCCATGTCGATGTCGTCCATCAGTTCTGACAAGTCCTGCTGGGCGGTACATGCCACCCACACCTTGTTTTGACAAGCCTCGGAGAGCTTGGTGATGATTTCCTGCAAGTTGAGATAGCGGTCCTTCTCCTTGTTGATGAACTGTGAGACCTCATCAGCGAGGAAGATGAGACGGTAGTTGTCGCCCTTGTCCTTCAGATAGGAAGCCAGTTCCATGCCGAATCGGTCGATGCTGATGTTGGTGTCGCGGTTGATGATGCGCTGGCGGATGCTCTCCTTGTCGAGGGTGGGGGCAAGCTCACATGCCACGTCGAGCACCCATCCCAACTCCTGGTCGATGATGTTGGCAGCCTCGCTGGGGTCGTTCCAGTTGCCGCCCTCGTCGGCAATGCGCTGTTTGAACTGCTCAAAGACACCCTTCTCCTGCAAGGGCTTCTCCAAATTCTGCGCAAGCGAGATGTTGAACTTGTTGAATCCGCGCAGATTGTTGAACTCGTTCCAGAACACTTGCAGAAACGCCACCTTCTTGTCGGTGGAGTTGTCGTAGGAAGTCTCCAGGTTGAAGATGCAGGTGTCCACCGTGGCTTTCTTGAGCCAGGAGGCGATGGAGAGCAAGTCGTCGTAGTCGAACTGCAGGTTATGGGCATCGTCCATCGGGTCGATAGCCTTTACGGCATCGAGGAAGCGCTGCAGTGCCTTTTCCTGGGTGTCCTTGGTGATGCAGTAGTCGAGGTATTTCAGGAAGTGGGACTTACCGGAGCCGTAGTATCCGTCAATCCAGATTCCCACATGGTTATAAGGCTCATTGTTCTTGATGGCGTTGAGAATACGGAAGAGACCGTTGAGAATCTCATCCGTGAACACGTACTCCTCAATTTCAATATGCTCGGTCTCCTTGTCAAACTTGGTGGCACTGACAGCAGGATTAACGGAGCGTTCAATAGGCTTGCTATAGATTTCTTTCAGTTTCATATCACTCATTTACTAATAGGGTTGCACGATAGGTATGGTTGTCGGACAGGGTGTCGAAAAGTCGGAAGGAGTTGCCCTCCCTGTGACCGGGATAGAAGACCAGAATCTTGTACCTGTCGGTCTCATTGTAATCTTCGTAATTGGCAAGGAACTCGTTGACACGCAGGTAGGGGAACATGGACCCCACGCCATAGAGGAAGACATAGGGGCGCTTATACTGGTCCTTGATGGAAATGTGGTTGAGTATCTTCTCATGAATGTACTTCACGAACTCCGCGCCGTGCGCCAGCCGGGTAAGGGTCTCCTGCACATTCTTAGACTGCTGTGGGTCTTTCTCTTCCTTCTCCAACAGATACCTCAGCATGGAGGGATGGCGGAGGAAACGCTTCTGGTCGAGATAGGAACAGAACTCCTCGAAGAGGTTCAGCGTGAGCACATCCACATAGTTGGTGGGGCGCAGGAGGTTCTTCTTGAACTCCTGTATCTGTCGTCGGATGTTGTATTCCTCCGCCGCCGGATACTGGAAGATGAAGAAATTGTAGAATATATCACCGTTCTCGGTGTCCTGAAAGCCGGGGCTGTTCAGTTTGTCATCCAGTTCTTTTATCGTCATGCTAATGATTTTTTAATGGCTTCAATTTCAAAAGGCTGTAAAAGGCAAGACTCCAGGAACCAGGACTCGCCATGAAGAAGATAATAGTCGAAGTTGCCGCATCGGACGGGTTGGAGTCTGCCGTCGGCATCCAGCATGTTCACCTTTCTCAGTATTGTGAGGTAGGCACTTTCAACCTTAGACTTGGTGCTCTCCGACCAAGAGTCGACAAAGGCATCCTGTGAGGAAATCTCATTCATCTCCATATCCAAGTCGTCGTGACTGACATGCTTGTCACTGGAATTCCACTTCCGCAGCGTGACATTGACATGCAAGTCGAAAATTATCTTATAGGTCTTGAGGATGACGTAGAACAAGGCAACTACCTGGTCCTCAGGATTCATGGTTTGGAAGTCCGTCCAAAAAGAGGGCTTCATGCTGTCGTATCTTCGCGAAATTTCCGCTATCGCCCTTTTGCGTGAAGTCTCCGCATTGATATGAATCACTCTGTTGTTAAGACTTTCTTCCTTGAGGAGCCTCGCTCTGTCGGGCGACTGCAACAAGGGCAGGAGGGCGTTGGTCTCCTCATAGAGGAAGCCTCCGCCCGTGATGGCGGCTGAATAGGGACTATTGAACTTGTTCATTGTCTTTACTCCTTGGTTTTATTAATAAGGTCCCGGATGTCCACATCCAAAAGAGCGGCGACCTGTTTTAAGGTCTGCAAGTCCGGCTGTGAAGTATTGGTGCACCACTTGGAGATGGTGGCGGGGTCCTTTCCGAGTTGCTCGGCAAGCCATTTATTGGTACGCTTTTTCTCCACCAAGACAACTTTGATTCGGTTGATATCTTCCATAAGTTTTTAGTGTT
>JBMNUW010000179.1:0-5616 GCA_050946475.1 Prevotella sp. | reverse complement strand
CATGATTTAAAATTTATATCTATGAAGTTAAGTATCAAAATCTTATTCATTTTATCTGTATTGATGATGGTGAATTGTAAATCAAATGGCAGCACACGACCGGAAGCCGTTGCGAGTGACTCGACAGCAACAGAGCAGGCTGTCTACCAGACTATTCTGACGAGGGCCAGTGTGCGGCAGTATCAGAACAAGCCCGTGGAGAAAGCAAAGATTGAAAAATTGCTGCGGGCTGGCATGGCGGCTCCATCGGCAGTTGACCGTCGGCCCTGGCATCTGGTGGTGGTCACCAGCAGGGCAAAGCTGGAAGAACTGGCACAAAAGACGCCCAACGCCTCTTCTGCTAAATCGGCACCTCTTGCCATCGTGGTATGCGGTGACATGAACAAGGCTCTCGAGGGTAACGGTCATGACTTCTGGATTCAGGACTGCTCTGCCGTAAGTGAGAACATTCTGCTCGAAGCTCATGCCATGGGATTAGGTGCTGTATGGACAGGTACTTATCCTTCTCAAGAGCGGTGCGCAGCCGTAAGGGAAGTGCTTGGTCTCTCCGAGGATTTGGTGCCTTTGAACACCATTGTGATAGGCTATCCGGCCGAAAATGCACAACCCAAGGACAAGTGGAATCCCGACGATGTCACTTATATAGAATAGAATTCTTCTGTCGGTGCTCGTTTTCTGTTTCTCACTCCCATATCATTCTTCTACCGAGACCGACGTCTTATCCTGAAGAAAATCGGGACGGTGTCAAGATTAACTGTTGACACCGTCCCGATTTCTTTCTGTCTGAGAGGTACAAGAACCAAACCTTCGAATAAAAATATAAAGACAACCAACCGCAACAAACGACGGCCAAGGTATCAGTCCATATCGTCCAGGCACACCATTTCTCCGTGCTTCTTTCTCCGTTCTACAATCATATCGAGCAGACGTTTCTTGCGTTTAGGCTCGATAAGACGACGCACGAAGATGTTGGGAATGGCCACACCCACTGAGATGAAGAGGATGCAGAGCGAAGCCTTCATCATGTTGCTTGTGGCAAAGGTAAGCTCGCCCACCACACCGTGCATGTCGATATAACCGAAGAGTGCACGATACATCAGTACACCGGGAATCATCGGGATAACGCTGGGAATGGAGAGGCAGTGGTGAGGGGTATGGAACCAGTGCATGGCCTTCGTGGCGATGATACTGATGAGGGTGGAACCGGCAAAGGAACCGATGATTAAACCCTGGTCCAGTCCGACATTATTGTTGCTCGGACCCAGGTTGACAAAGTTTCTCGTACACACAGCGATAATGCCGCCCACCGCCACAACAGGCAGAAGCCGACGAGGCAAATTGAAAATCATGGAGAAGCCCATGGCCGAGATGGCGGCGGCCGTAGCATAAGCTATATAGTCGTTGTGGGGTGTCATGTTCAGATCTCGCACGAAATTGTCAATGCCGGAGATGTAAATGGCTGCTGCCTGACCAAACGACATAGCAAGAATCATGAGCAGAATGTTCACGGCTCGTGTCATACCGATGTCCACATGACCGTTAATCATGTCGTTGACAAAGTTGATGAGGGGCACACCGGGCACGATAAACAGGGCACAGGCCATAAAGGGGTGCCAGGGTGTGGTGGAATGTAAGAAATCGGGAAGCGCGGCACTCAGCGTCGGATTGATGCTGATAAATGATGATAACCATGCCAGCATGGTGGAAAAAAAAGCTGCGATGGCAATGCCCATATAGAAGTTCACGCCACGTGTGGCCATCCATGCCTTCAGACGAAAACCCAGTATGGCAGCAATGGAGGCATAGAAGAATGCAGGCCAGTCACAACCGAATTGTACGCAGAATCCTCCGCACGCAAAACCGGCGCCGACGGCTACCTGCCAGGGTGAATAGTTTCGCTTGAGATGATGAATGCGCTCAAGTTCTTCCTCATAGTGTTCCAGGGTGTAATCCTCTTTAATGGCGGTCCAGAGCAGTTTGCTCACGCCGGAGATGGTGGTCATGTTCACACTGTGTTTCTCCACGCGCTGGAATTTGGAAAAAGAGTGTTCCTCATCACTGAGATTCACCATGAGCATGTTGTAGGTGACATAAATGTGAACGTTCTCCTCCGGAAGGCCCAGAAAAGCCTCAGCTCTTTTCATGTTTCGGAGTATTCTGGCGGTATCAGCCAGACTTTCCATGAGGATGCAGCCCGTACGAACGAGCAAGTCTAACTTACGCCGCAACAGGTGTTCCTGTTGACATTGACACTGTTCTGACATGTGTGATTGACTGAATTGAATAATTTATAATGATGTGTAATTCTATAACAAATATGATGTTGTCCTGAATGAAATGGGAACAATAATTTCCGGGATGCAAAGTTACGAATTATTTTCGGGACGGGGGATATGTCAGAGCACAAATTTTGTCGTCATACAAAAAGAGGGACATCAGGTGAGCGGCACCACCTCCAAATCGTCCGGCACCACGACATGTCCGTGGAAGTAGCGAAGGGCCTCTGCGGTATAGTCTTGCTTGCGGGTAGCAAGGGTTTTCTCCTCTGTGTGATAGAGCAAGAGGTGTTTCACCCCGAGTTCTTGTGCCAGCTCAGCCGCGTCTTTCACGGTGGAATGATGCTTTTCGTAGGGATGGAACCGGTCGCGGTCATCGTACTTGCAAAAAGCTTCGGCCGTCATCCAGTCAGCACCGAGCACTAAGTCGCGGTTGGCGGGATTATAGGGCTCGTCGCCGAGATCTACCAGCCGCTGTCCGTCAGGCAGCAGACAAGAAAATCCGAACTGCTTCTCCTTGGTGCTCAAAATATCGAAAACCTGAAACTTCATGTCTCCCACGCTGAATCGGTCGCGGTCGCGCAACTCGTGGAAAATCACGCATTGTCCTATCTGGGCATACTGCCGGCGCGTCAACATGGCAGCCAGATTGATGTCCAGAAGGTCAAGTACCTTTCGGTGACTCCACACGTTGAGTTGTCCCTGCACCTTTCCGGCCAAGTGACGCTGAATGAACAGTCTCACCACCCATATCACACCGAGAATATGGTCGGTATGGGCATGAGTAACAAAAACATCGTGAAAAGAGCCCAGCGCTATGCCGGCACGCTCCAACTGAGTGAGAATGCCGTTGCCTCCGCCTGCATCCACGAGCAGGGAGGTATGGTCGTCGTCAAGGACGAAGCAAGTGTTGTAGATGTGGGAAACCAGTGCGTTACCCGTTCCAAGCATAGTTATTTTCATTGTCGTCTGGAATTTGGTTGCTGCAAAGTTATTACTTTTCACTGAGACAAATGCGAAAAAATACTAACTTTTGCCATTCATTTTAGGCAGTATGAGATAAATTGACTATATTCGCAAATACTTATTTTTATTCTAATCTCAGAACATCATGGAACAACTCAAAAATGACAAGCTGACCGTTGAAATCAGTGAACACGGAGCCGAACTGGTGAGCATCAAGGACCAGCAAGGACATGAGTATCTCTGGCAGGCAGACCCCGTCTACTGGAACCGCCATTCGCCCATTCTCTTTCCGCTGGTATGCAGTGTGTGGCACGACACTTTCCGCATTGGCGGACGCGAGTACCATTTGAGCCGCCACGGCTTTGCCCGCGACACCGATTTTCATCTCATCGCCCGTGGTGAGCAAAAAGCAATCTACGGACTACATGACAGCAAGGAGACGTTGGAGAAGTATCCCTACCACTTCAATTTGGGTGTGAGCTACAAACTGGAAGACAATCACATTCATGTAGTGTGGCACGTTGAGAACACCGACGACCGCGCCATCTACTTCCAAATAGGCGGTCATCCTGCCTTCAACATTCCCGGCGCAGTGGGCGGACAACCTATGAAAGCCACTCTCCGACTGGATAATGAGGCACCCGTCCGCCTCTTCGGCACCATCGAGGGATGTATCGACAAAGGACGGCATGAGGAAGTGAAGACTGAAAATGGCATCTGGAAAGTCACTGAGGACACCTTCAAGGAGGATGCTGTCATTTTCGACCACAGTCAGCTCCACCACATCGAACTGCTCAACGAAGAACAGAAACCCGTGGTAACAGTAGATTTCAAAACTCCTGCCGTGGGCGTGTGGAGTCCCTACGGCAAGCACGCTCCTTTCATCTGCTTTGAGCCCTGGTACGGACTGGCCGACTTCGCCAACTATGAAGGCGAGTTTGCCGACCGCTATCTGATAAACAAGCTCCTGCCGGGGTCAAGCTTCATGAGTGAATATGTCATCACCATTGGCTGACGAGAAGCCATAAGACTGGACAAAACAATAAGCGCCTGTTCCTCACAATAAAGGACAGGCGCTTTGCTTTAGAGATGGGTCCTGCTTGATTTGTCGGATGGTGTGCTTTATTTTCGACAGTAAACTTGTGACTACGAGAGTTTTTGCCTATTTTTGCAATCAAATATCAAGGACCTGTAATGCTGTCACTATGAACATCTTCCGGCGCATTTCCGGTCTCCAGTCAGACCTCATGGTCCGTGCTCACGTCAAAAGGCTCATCAGCGACAAGACCTGAAGCACGACCGTAAATAAAGGTGTCTCATCATTAGCAACTAAACCAACAACAACTATAAAAAGACAAACTATGCCACAAGACCAGAATAAGACAAGGACAGGACTGGTGCTCGAAGGCGGTGCCTTGAGGGGACTCTTCAGCACAGGCATTTTGGACGTGATGATGGAACGTGGTCTCACCGTGGACGGAATGGTGGGTGTGAGTGCCGGAGCATGCTTCGGCGTGAACTACAAGAGCGGACAGAAAGGGCGCTCATTACGCTACAACCTGCGCTATGCCCACAACCGCCGTTATTGTAGCTTGCAGTCGCTCTTCACCACCGGCGATCTTTTCGGCGCTAAGTTTGCCTATCATGACATCCCCAACCAATACGATATATTCGATAACGATGCATTCCGACGCGACCCCTCCCCTTTCTTTCTCGTGTGCACCGACTGCCATACAGGAAAGCCCGTCTATCATGAATGTCGGGAAACAGGCGACGAACTCTATGAATGGATTCGAGCCTCTGCCTCCATGCCCGTGGTGTCGCACCCTGTAGCCATTGGCAATCAAGTATTGCTCGACGGGGGCATGACAGACGCCATTCCCTTGGCCTTCATGCAACATCAAGGCTTCCGGCGAAACATCGTGGTACTCACCCAGCCGCTCGGCTACCGCAAGTATCCTCTCAACCCTGTCATCCGGAAAATTCTGCGCAAGTCACTACGAGATTATCCAAAGATAATTGAGGTAATGGAGAATCGCTATAAGATGTATAACGCTGAATTAGACTATATAGGACAACAGATAAACGAAGGCCAGACCTTTCTACTTGCTCCCGAAGAAAAACTGCCAATCGGAAGGGTATCACACTCCAGAACAAAGATGCAGCGCACTTACGACTTGGGACATGAAATGATGGAACGTCGTTGGGACGAACTGATGGAGTTTCTTAATGCGTGATAACGGATGCAGCCCCGCCAATTTTACCGTTGATTCTAACGTGGTTTCTTATTTTCCACGTTGATTCTTACGTCAACTATTATTCCAATCTTCTTACCATTTATAATTTCCTGAAAAACAGAGTATTATAAAAACAG
>JBMNUW010000178.1:0-5650 GCA_050946475.1 Prevotella sp. | reverse complement strand
TTGTTTTGTTGGTCATATTTTTGAATCGACTTATTGATGACTGTTACAACAGCATTATAAACAGTGACGATTAGGAAGTCCTTCTATTTATCAATTCCTCGAATCTTTTCAAATTTTCAGCCGCCGAAAGTGGTTTAAGCTTTTTTGTATTACCTTGCATGGCTTCTTCCCATGGGAATGGCAACAGTTTTTCGGGTGAGATCTTGTTTTTCACATGGGGCTGTATCGTTATGGTCGCAAGCATTCTCATACGATTCCACCTGTCCTTATATTGTTCTTCTCGACTATCCCGGTAAGCCCTGTAAACACTTTCGAACTCTACGGGAGTAAGACGGCAGAAGTCATCATAGGACAGGTGGATATGACTCAGGGCAACGCCCAGTATCTCATAGATCGCTATTTCCTTTTTTTTTCGTCCCCGGCCTCTGCTTCCTCACTTACTGATTTGCTCCAGTCTTCCATTTCTTCCGGGGTGAGACTGTCGGCAAAATCCAGGAGCGACATGTCAAACTCCACGCCGTCGGCCTTGCACGCAGAAACTACGCAGCACCATAAGAAGGTGCACATGTCGGACAGCCCGCCGTCAATGTCGGTAACCTCTTTTCCCGTTTCCTGCTTGAAACGGAGCATTGCCCCCATAGTTTGCCTACAGGGGTATGCCTTTCCGTTGATTGTGACTTCTATCTTTTCCATAGGGCTGAATTAAGAACCGGATGCTGGATTGGGTGCCGCAGTCTTGCCGGGATAAGTGTCGGGCTCGCCGTCATTCTCCAAATTAACCGTGTAGGTGGCGTCATCCTGCGCCGGACTTGATTCCTCAAGCGACGTGATGACAAATTTGCCTGCAACGTATGGTGTTGAATCACTGCCACGTTTAAAAGCCTTCACCTCTACACTGTCACCCTTGCCCCAGAGAGGTGCAATCTGTTCGTGACCATTCTCAGTCTCTTCATAGAAGCGCAGCCCTTCCGCGCTGATCGAAATGCTGAGCCCGGTAACGCCTTTGCCCTTCCATAGCCCGCTGGACTTCGCGGCGCTTGCCACGGGCTTTACCGCGTGGTCTTTTGTCTCACTGTTAAAAGTCAGCGTGTGACTCGTGCAATGTCCCACGGCCTTGCCGCCGACCTCAAGCAGCAAATCACTACCGTTAATATAACCTGTGTCTGTCATAACTGTAAATATTTAAATTTTAATAATAAAATCAAGTTCCTGTGCAAAAGCGTCGCTGTCCCAGCCTTCCTCACTTCCTGAGAGTGTGCAGCTGCGCATCACCATACCGTCTTTTTCTCCCTGCGCATAATCAAGGGCTGATCGGACGGCCTCCGCCAACTCTACACCCTCAGCATACGTGGCCGTATAACATACAACCTCCATGATCACCGTGTCAGCTCCCGGCATTCCTGCCTTAGAGGGATTGTGCTGTAAATCAACACGGCGATAAAGTATGTAGGGCAGATTCGCAGTGTCTGTAGCCACGGGAAATACTTTGGTTGTCCGTTTTTTCACCTCGGCGTCACTCAATAGGATGTCACGTATGATTGCTCCTGCACTTAATGAACTCATTGTTTTTTAATTATAATAAACCTTGTTTTCTTGCGGCCTTGTTCAGGTTGTCTTGGAAATCACGAAATAGGTTCTGCTCGACGGTTTGCCCGGCCTGCTGCTCTGTTTTGCGCAAAAAGCCATACCGACGCATCCTGCCCGTTACGTGCCCTTTCCCCTTGCGTGAAAAAAAACTTCCTTTGGTTTTTCGTGGATTCGTTCCTTCCTCCGCCCACATTAGAACGGGTTTTTCTAATCCCTGACGGTTTTTGTGAAACCCTTTTTTCCTACGGGGTTTTACGGAGAGCATGAATCCTGCACCATACCGGCTCGGATAGACTCTTGTCCGAATGCCCTTGGATAGCTTTTGGTTTGTGCCTGACCCAAGTCCGGAAGTCGCCATGTTTTCCGCCGCCTGCTTCTTCAATCGGTTTGCCTCGCGCCGCATAGCACCACGCAAGGCCTTGCGCTGATCTTTAAGGCTCAAAGCCTTGTAGATGCTCACAAACGGATTCCGGATATCTACCTCACCACTTGCCATCGTCCTACTTGTTTACTCTTTTACAAACCAAGGTCTTCATGCCCCGGTCTATGTTCGGAATAATATTGGTAACCGTATAAAGGTGACCGCCTAACATCTGTACCCTCCAGTTTTCCTCAACGGGATGCGCATCTCGGATATTGAACTCAACCCGGTAGTCCGGGAAGTGCTCGCCGACTTCTTCGCTGCGATATCCAGTGTGCTTCACACGCTCTGCGTGGATGACACGCGTCTGAATGTAGGTTTCAGCTTCCTCGCCGAAATCATTGGTCAGCGTTTCCAGCCTCAGTAACGCTAATCGGTATTTCATGGCTCCAGCTCTCATTCCGCTAATTTCCTAAAGGGTTTTATCAAGGCCTGCAGGGAATCCGGCACCTCGTGCATCTGCGCGGTACTGACGCTCTCGCGTTGGTTGTACCAGTGTGCGCCAAGCATCATAATAGCTTGTACGAGCGGTGCGGGGAGGCAGCCAAATCCCATTGACATAAGCTCCTCCTCGCTTCGGTTTGTCGCTATGATAACCGTAATCTCGGCAGCGTTTAAAATCTGCTTCAAATACTGGTCATCATCGGCGAAATCGTCGGCTCTTACGTGCTTCTTGAAAAGTGCCAAATCCACTGCGGACATGATAAACGAATTAAATGTTAAACAGACGGAGCAACCTTGCCGAGACTGAAGGCTTCTTTTCTCAACGTCTTTGTGCCATAGTCACAGTTGAGAACGAAGTCAACGCAATCCTGACGGGCTTTGCTGTACGGATCGACAATAAAGCGAATCGAACCGAACAGACCCATCGGCTGATACCTCCAGTCACCCAGCCCAATAAACTCCGTAACGGTGCCGGTCTTGCCCTTGCTCCGTATCTCGTTGGTCGTGTAGACTGGCAAACCGCAAAGAGTGCCATTCTCAAGCATAGCCTTGAATATCCCCTTTTCGTTGATTGGGGTGCCCTCCAATATGGCCTGCATGCTCTTGGTCATGATCCAGCACAGATGACTTCCGTCGATGCCGGTCTCAAGAACGGCGGCCTTCATCTGGTTGAGTTCCTTGAACGTAGGTACAGCGGACAGGGTGGTTGCTTTGTCCACAAGACCTACAAACGGACCCACCAGATTTGTGGCGCCATTCACCTTTTCCGTGCTGAACAGAATCTTGTTGAGCAGCAAACGGATGCTCATCGGCATAACCTCTCTCACAATCGTTTCCAGAATCCCCTGACTTTGATTCAACGACTGATTAGACACCGGAATGGCTATACCGATACGCTCCGGATTTGCCGTCATCTTGCTGAACGGAATCTTCGTGTCTGACAAAGCCACAGTTTCACCTGCGATTTGTGCGGATACCATCTCATACATCGGCCATACGAAGTCCCCAGCCAATCCCGTAGGCATGGGCAACCCCACCTTGTCCAGAATGAAGCCTTCCTGCAGGGGTTTGAGAATGTCCTGAACATTCAGGGGAACGATAGAGCCTTTGGCCACATCGCCTACCATCATGATGTCGCGGACAAAGATTATCTCCGATTTCCGGCCATTGGCGGCATTCTCACGGATTATCTTGATCGCATCATCCGGGGCGTTCGGATTCTCACGCAGGTGCTCGGCGGCTGCGGCCTGCATCTTCATCTGTAGCAATTGGTTTTCACGCATGATGGCTTCAAATTCGGTGGTTTCCGATTCGTTGCGCTCACGCTTCTCTCGCTCGCACACGTCTGCTATCTCCGTGATGCGGTCGCAATTCTGCTGAAATTTGTCTATCAGCTCTCGAACATTGATTCTTGATTTTTCCATAACTCTCTAATTTGTTATTATAAAATATTTTTTTCTGCTGCACGACGCATCTCTGATATCTGCTCACGCGCGACGCTGTTATCCTTCGGTGCTTCAGGTTTTTCCCCCTTTTCGGCTTTCGGCTCCCGTAACCCGTCCACAAGTTCCCTTGTTTCGGCGGTGGTGTCCGGATAGGCAGGATCTGCGGCCAGCGTGAAATCGTAAATGCCCGTCACGGCCTTGACGCGGTATGTTATCTCGTTAAAACCGTTCTTGATTTGACTTTGCCTCTCGACGAAGTCCGTATCGAAATACGGAGTACTGAATGCAAAGCTACATCCGCTTATGTCGCCTCTGCGCACCAGCTCCAGTGCTTTGTCCCCGTCTGTGGTTTTGGGAGCGTCAAAGGCAAAAGAAACGCCACGCTCGTCAACATCGTAGGAGAGAGTGCCCTCTCCTTTGTTGCTGCGAGCCAATATCAACTGCCGGTCATGGAACATCGTCATCTTGATGTCCTGACCATCGAGAAACTCCCGCGTTACGGCCTCGGGGGCTATCATCTCCCGGGCTTCACTGTCGCTGTCACTCCACAGCGGAGCCGACGGTGTGTTGAACAGTATGGCATACCCCGTGATGGTGCGGCTCGGGGCTTCACCCTCCCCCGCTTCGCGCACCTGTAGTTTTGTCGGGGTACATAAAAAGCGTCTGACGATCTTGTCTTTCTCTTGTTTCATGGTTTATCCTCAAAATTTTTATCTGATTCATCATCGGTCTGCGATGTGGCCTGCTCGTTAATCGTACGCAGGTTTGCAGACACGAGCGGTATATCGCCACCCTCCACGGGGCACATGTTTTCCTCCTTACGCCAGTCATTAACCGTGTAGATCCCCGCGGCTATCGTTGCTGTTTGGTATCTCACCTTGCTGTCCAGATCACTGGCATACAGGCCGCGCCGGTCAAATTGGAAACGGCGCTTGCTGCACAGCGACGGCGGGGTTAGCTTTCGGAGCAGTTCATTCTCGATGCTGCGCAGCATCGGGTTGAGTGTGTTTGACAGGAACGCCACGTTGGCCATCTCCGCCGACTTGTAGTTGTTGCTCGTATCGTCAAACACAAAGCTTGGATGGACACCAAAGAATCGGCAGATGTCACGCACCGTGAATTTGCGGCTCTCCAAGAACTGCATGTCAGTAGAGGAAAGTGATAACTGCTTGAAGTCAACCTGCCCCGGCATGCTCACGATCCGGTCGCCCACACGGAAACGGCCGTCCATCTGCTTGGCGGCTTTCTCCAACTCGGCCTGCTGGTATTCACCAAATCCGATAATGGATTTGTCGTTGCTGATAATTCCACGAACGTTGCCACCCTTGGCAAACCGATTCAGCGTCTCCCGGTCTCCCGTCAATGCAATGTCTATGGTTTGCCTTGCATAATCCAACACGCTGACACCGTCCTTGCCGTTGCGAGTGTGTCCCTTGAAGTGGATAATCTCGTCTTCACGATAAGCTCCCGAAATGCCATTGATGGTGTCGTTGACGGTATAAATGTCTTTATACACATCATGACTGACGGTAAGGCGACCGCAAAGCACCAGTCGGTCAATCTCCAAGGTAACCGGATTATACACCGGTACGATATAGGCATTGCCCTCGAGGAGCACGCGCTCTATGGCTTCCTTCCAAAAATCAAATGCAGACCTCGTATAGTCAGGCTGCACGGTCAGGAGGTAATGCAGGCGGCTGTTGGTGTCCGTCACGAATATGCCGTCCTTCAGACGCATGTACAGAAGCGGCAG